>WAJW01000184.1 GCA_015523685.1 Archaeoglobaceae archaeon | reverse complement strand
GAGGGTTCCATGTCTTGTGTGGGAAGTGTAAAACATTATGCCAGTGGAAAGGATGAATTATATGACACGTTAAGATGCAATGGGAATGCCCTCTGCATAATGTCAGAGACCTATCTCAGACTTTCAATTGAAGCAGTTAAGAGCATTGTTCATGCAAGAGAAGAGTATAGGGGGAGGGGGAGGAGACCCCACGACCCCGTATTTCTCACAGCGTTAACCTATCTGATGATCAGATCAGGGATGAGCCTGAGGGAGATGGAAAGGTGGTGCACGGAGAACATGGATCTCCTTCAGAGCATGGGATACAGGAAGTCCTACCCACCCACGAGGACAGCCTTCAAAAAGGTTCTTGATTCTTTATCTGCAAGGGATATTCAGAGGATTACTGCCAAGATCAAGCATTTGAGGGGAGAGATAAGGATACCGTGGTTCTGATGAGGTGATAGAATAAGGAGAAAACGAAGAAGGCTCGATAAAGAGATTGTGATAGGGCACTGGATAATAAGATGGAACCATTTGATCGAGCTACACATGAGGAAACATAACGTTTCAGTGAACGAAATAATTGAAGCATTGATGAGCAGACATCTCAGGATCTATCTCGGTAAAAACAACTACAAAATCCTGGCAAGGAACCCTCACAGTGGTCGTTATCTCACAATTTTTCTCAGAAGAACCTGGGGGAGCAACTACCGGTTGAAGACTGCAAGAGATTCTACTGACGCTGAAAAAAGGTTATATAACAGGAAAATAAGAGGTTGAGATAATGGTTACAACCAGAGAACTCAAGGAACTGGAGAAGCTTGAAAGAGAAGTAAGAGAACTGGAGAGACTCGGTAAAAAAGCAGTAATAGAGGAGCTTAAAGCATTGGACAGAGGAGAGGAGGGGAAGAGTGTTGTAGTTATACCAAAGGTAACCACATTCATCAAAGAAGATGAGAAGGGAAAACCAATCATTGTTGCAACTTTCAAAAATCCTCTTTTAAAATCAAGAAAGAGAAAATAAAGGTGTTGATCACTTTTTCTTCATCTCCTCCAGAATCCCTTTCAACTCCTGCATCTCCTTTGCCATATTCATAATTGCCTTCCCAAAGGTTGAATTCATAACATAAGCAGTAAGAGCTTCCTCCTTCTTCTTTTCCCAATACCACTCATCCACCGCATCCACGAGAGGAATTCCACATCTCATACATACCTGAGCATCCTTCGGGTTTATTGCCTGACATCTGTCGCATTTCACAACTTCCATCCTGGGCTTTTCCATCTCCTTGTCTTCAATGCCATACATGCTCAAAATAGCATCATCCACATCCCTCCCTGAAAGATGCACGTAGATCCTTGGCATTTCCGAGCCCTGAACCCATCCGAAGAACTCACACATCTGGGCTTCAGTTAACCATTTGGCTAAATGTGTAGCCCTCGAATGCCTGAAGAGATGTGGGTATATCCTCTTGCCTATTCCTGATCTCTTTGCTATCTTTTTTAACTGCATCCTTAAAGCTTCGTATTCCATTGGTTTGTTTCCATCCCTCTCTATATTCAGATTCCTCTGCAAAGAGATCCATACAAAGGCGTTCCTGTTATGCTTCAGTGGATGGGCGTCCAGCCATTGGGCAAGGTAAGGAACGGAAGCAACCAGCCTTATCCTTCTATCTCCCGTCTTCCCTGTAACCTGGACAACAGCTCCCTTGTTGTCAAAAACAACATCCCGGATCCTCATTCTGAGAAACTCTCCGACCCTTGTCCCGCTCTCATAAAGAACGGCAACCATAGCCTTATCTCTGAGATTTTCACATGCATCCACCATCTTCTGTATTTCCTCTTCCGTCAGGATCTCATCAGGAAGCTTGTATTTCGTCGGTGGAGAAAGAGTGATCCACTCCACCATCTCCTTCTTCCCCAGCCAGGTAAAGAATGCCTTGATCGTCCTCTTGTAATCGTATTTTGTCCACTCTGATAGGGCATTAGCCCTTTCCAGCCTTGCCAGAATTCTCTCAATATCCTCCTTAGTTGCATCCTCGAAGCTCTTTCCGAGCCATTTAGCGATTCTGTTCAGATTGTCTAAATGCTTCTCTATTCTTGGAGCCTTGATCCCTGATGCAAAACATGCATCTCTGAACTGGAAAATCAATTTAATAACACTACTATTTTCTAACTTCTTAATTCTATTTTCAGTATAGGACATCCGTTTATCGAACCCATGTATGTCATAGACCTGCAAAACTCATCCCTCCTTATATTTTCATGTGAAAGTAAAAGGAGGTTCGAATCCTCCCCTCTTTTGTCGGGGATAATCCGAACCTCCGATTGAAGAGCCTCGGGGGGGATTTGAACCCCCGACCTGCTGATTACAAGTCAGCCGCTATACCACTAAGCCACCGAGGCACGTTTCTGTGTTGCGGAATGAATTTATAAAAATTTCCCTCTGCGATAACTAATCTCTGAACTCATCCAGTGCATACTT
>WAJW01000183.1 GCA_015523685.1 Archaeoglobaceae archaeon | reverse complement strand
CTATGATACTTTGAAGAGTCGATTCCTGTTCAGATTTCAAGGCGAACCGTGTTTTACTTACCGATCCTACAGCTCGATCGAGCAAGAAAATAAATGCCGGTTAACATGGCCATTATGGTCATTACAAAGAGTATGCCTGCGTAGTAATTGAGTCTGACGAACCAGAAGAATATTCCACCACCCAGCAATCCTAAAGAGGAAAGAATGGCAAGAAATCCAATTAGACAGGCTGGACATCCTGCAATGGTAAAAAGACCTGCAAAAAAGCCACCCATGACACCCGCAACTCTTTTTTTCCCGCTTATACGGGTGGAGATTCTCAGGATTGTGAAATACGTTGCAATGATGAATGAAATGGGAACGTATAGAAAAAACCGGGAAAAAGCGACCAAAATTGCTGATATCATAGGCTGCCCCAGTGAGATGTAGAGGTAGAAATCAGAAAATGTAAAAAGGAGGAATACTGCCAGTGTGAGCGATAGAAAGAATCTTTTCTGACTGTAAAGAGACGATTTTATGAATTTCAGGACAGCAGAGAAGTCACTCTTCATATATCCTCTAAAACCTAAATAAAAAATAAAAAACTGAAATCATACTCTTTCTCTACAGGATCAGATCACGACTATTTTCCCTACCATCCCGGCATTTTCATGGAATCTGCACACAAGATCATAGCTTCCCTGCTCGTTAAATTTCACAAGCACTGACTGATCTTCTGTGAGAACAACATCAACCAGTGGCTCATCATGACCCGACTCAAGTATGGTTACAGTATGTTTTCCCTCTATATTTTTGAACTCTACAATCTGACCCTTTTCTGTTTCTATGTTCGATGGTTCAAACTGAAAATTTTTCAGGTTGACAGTCACTGATGGCTCTCCTTCATTGACAACAACTGCTTCGGTATGGCTCTCCTCATGTGCACCTTGCTCTTCCGGTGTGCTGACTTCCTTAACTTCCGGTTTGGATTGCTGGACACATCCTATTGCGAAAATTGCCAGCAAAAGCAAAACAGATATCAGATACACCCTTCTAATACATATCACCTCCTTTTGCTATTTAACCTCAAAAAACACTGAATCGCCCATCACCATCTGGGATTGGGATTTTCCAATCATGGGGATTACCGTATACCTGCCCTCAGGAGTCTTTTCGCTGAACGGCACTTCGAAGATCACCTTCTGAGTCTCTCCTACAATCCCTTTTTCAACAAGATATATCTCCCCATCTGGCCTGTAAATTACAATTTTTGCCTGAAATCCCGAATAGTCCATTTTCATTCCAGGTGCAAGTGCGTACACTGTTACTGTCAATTTAGATGGTTTTTCGATAATGTTCTGATCAACAACGGCAGTTGGTTCAAGCATATCTATCATCATTTCCTGAATTTCCCCTGTATCATCCCCTGTCTCATCTCCTTTCAGAAAAACGTAACCGTTAACCACTGCAAATCCGATAAGGATCAAAATAAAGAAAATGACAGGAGGAAACTTCAGGGATTTTACCGGCTCCATTTCACTCACCAATCACCACTATTGTGCCCTTCATGAAATTATGCATTGGACTGCACATTACCGTACACCTGAACACATACACCCCTTCTTTATCTGCAACAAACTCTATCACCTTCTTTTCTCCTGGCTCTATCATGCCCAGATCAATTCCAAGGCCCTTAACCGCAAAGCCATGTGTAACATCCATACTCTCGACAACTATTTTTACCTTCTCCCCCTTCTTCACCCTGATCACATCAGGTTGAAAACCTCCTGCCTCTTTCACATATGCACGTATGAAGACTGTGTCTCGCTCATTTTTTTCCGGAACAAGGTAATTATCAAGTAGCGGAAAAGCCACCACACCAATCACCCCAATTGTTAAAATCAATGCTACAATCTCCCAGAAAATTCCTCTTCTCATTCACATCACCCCGCAACCACCCACACAAACACAATTGCTGAGACAACATGCAGCAGGGCCATCACCGACGTTGCCCTGTAAGCTCTGGAATGATCTTTGAACATCTCACGGGCTATGTTATAGGTGGAATTTATGGAAAGAGCCATACCCAGTATGGCGAGTGAGGAAAGGACATATGGAAGAGATTGAGGATGTATGGGATCCCATTTAAATTTAAATCCGAGAAGATTCCATCCCCATCCGAGAGGGTCTGAAAATGCCGTTATGGGGTATACCCAGAACACCAGAAGTATGGCCACTGCAAAGGCCACCCAGATAAACACGATGTAAGGGATCAGCCCATAACTGAAAGCCAGAAATATGCGTTTTGTATCCTCTTCTGCTTTTGCCACCTTCTTTGAAATCCATGAGAAGGCATAAAATATCGCAGGATAAACGACCAGTGACACACCTGCAACCATAATGGCCCACCTGAACCAGTTTACCACCCCTTCTATCCCGGGCACGAGAAGTCCAATACTGGCGAGATTTGCACCGAAATTAACTCCCATATTCCCCCAGTCTTTTATCCATGCATACGGGCCAAAGAACACCAGAATGTAGAAAATTCCGAGAGTAAACCTTATAAAACTCATCCACGCCTCATCAAACCTGTTTTTTGCCTTTACAGCCATATGAGCCAGATCCTTTCCGATCATCCGTATTTTAACGGTCATGTTGTCAAGGGGACATGACTTCAGGCACTCATAGCACTGTCCGCAATATGTATTTTCATCATGTCCTCCAGGATAGAGTCTCCATGGACATCCATATCCTTCCGGGCTCCCTCTTATACATTCCTTCGCTTTGTGCAGGTCACATATACCTTTATCTCTTGATCGAACACTGTAAATTGAAGCATTGGAATCGTGTCCTATGTATGCTCCAGCAGGGCATATGCTCCTGCAGAAATTACGTGGTGGATGGGTTATGTAAAGGATGGTCCCCACAGAAATCAGAATAACGAAAAGCAATCCCGATACCACCGGTCTTGTAACCAGCCAGGGGATAATAAGGGACATTGTGAGGAACAGAAGAGATCCCAGCCACATATTGTTGAGGGAACCGGGCCATTTAAGTCCGAAGGTAAACCACTTTCTGATCCTGTGAACCCCGTACAACCTTCTTCTTGCAATCCACTCACCCAGGGCAGGGAGGGGGCATACGGTACACCATGATCTCCCCGCAAACAGAATCATGAACTCGACAAGAGCAAACCACAGAATCCAGACCACTGCAATTGAAAAATTTTTATTTCCCACAGGATTCCCCACAAATCCTGCAACAATCACCACTGCAAAAATCAGAAGACCGGGCCAGATTACTGCAAAATGGAATCCTCTCCACTGGAGTATACGTTTCAGAATTGGACCTATTCCCCTGACCCTGAGCAGATCCACTTCCTTTTCAAGGGATATTCCAAGCATTCTGTTTACCGGTCCCCTCCGTAGATAGGCGAGAGTGAGGATACCGGCTAAAAGTGACCCTGCAGCATATGAGTAATATCCAAAGTTCGGGTTAACCCTGATATCCCCGACCATGAATGGGTGGAGCGGACCGCATGTTACTGAGCATCTGATTTTAAATTTTCCACTCCTGTCGAAGGTTATGGGACCAACTTCAACTATTTTGCCGGGCTGGATGACGATCTTCTGGTCAACGGGAGATGGAGAATATCCATCGATATAAAAACCATGGGTAACATCTTCCGAGATTATTCTGAATACAACCCTATCGCCTTTATCAACTTTTAGAATGCTGGGTTCAGATCCTTCTGGAAATACTTCTAACTGAGAACCTTCCTGTATTGCTTTTATGCTAAATCCGAATTGATATGCTTTTAAGTAAACAATTTTCGCATCACCGTGATCGTGAGGATCATTTAACCAATCTTTCTCACTGACCACGTGGGCGCTTACAGATGGAAGAAGAAAAGATCCGAAACCCATCATCAAAAGTATAACAAAAATCAGCATTCTCCTAATTTCACTCATTCTGACCCTCCAAACGTCTGAATCTGATTTTACTGAATTCATTCCACAGATAATCTGATATCTCTGATTTCAATTTCTCGATTCTGGCAGTAAGGTTTACCTGGTCATTTTCAGAGAATTCTTTTTCGAGGCCGTTCCATAAAAAAAGAGCGAGTTCCTTTCCAACTTCATGCAACTCATTTGCTTCATTAACGTCAGAAGTGAATCTTCTCTGTGTCTCCCTCAAAACAGAATACAGAAATAATGATCCGCAATAGGCAGTTTCACTGCGTTTATCAAGCCCCATTTTGATTGCAGATAGGACATAATCAAACACCTCATGCACAGGCTTGCAAACTTTATCTGAAGAGAGAGGTTGATTTTCAAACCATGCAAGTCTGTTCCAGTATCTTCTCACGAGCACATCATTTATTTTTTGAAAGAGCTCCCGATGATTTTTTGGTTCTCCTTTCATTCTGATGACCCCGGGATGATCATGTCAGTTTTAACGAACTCCGAGGAAAATTTTTGAAAAAACTACTTAAACAGGGATACTCATTCTCATATTCTGAGAATAAGAATTATTTTTAATTAAAAACCCTGTAGCGGAAAGCTGTTTAAATAAAAAGTCCCCGTCAGCTTTACTTTCCTTTTACAGAGATATCATCAGGTGGTTTCTACTCATAATTTCTATTTGATCCCCGGTAATGAGTAATAATTCGTGAGAATGGGAGACAATACTTTAATACGATGAGACCAAATGCCGGAACTGTTCATGGATGAGATGGGAAAGAAGATTCTTCAGCATCTGTGCAATACTCACTCATATAAGATCCTGGTGGCATTGATGAATCGTGAGATGTCTGCAGG
>WAJW01000182.1 GCA_015523685.1 Archaeoglobaceae archaeon | reverse complement strand
CCAAGAGAGCCCGCAATTCTGCTCCTTGCCCTTATGAACCTCTTTACATCTCTAAGCCAGAGCACATAGATGGCCTCGAGATTCATTTCAATCTCCTCGAGGTGATAATTCTGACTATCCTGTCCTTTCTGCTCCCGGACAGCTCCCGGTAACCAGTGAGTTTTATGAACACATCTTCCAGGGTGGGTTTGCGGATCCTTATCTCCTTCACCTCATAACCCGAATCAAAGGCGAGTTTCAGTATATCAGGGATTTTTCTCTCAATCTCATGTGTATGGATGTATATCCCGCCATCACGGGTGAAGGTTTTGCCGAATCCAGCAAGCTTCAGCTTTTCAAGGTATTCCTCAATTCCATTACCCAGTTCCAGATAGAGAACTTCCCCACCAATCCTGTCTTTGAGCCTCTCCGGGGTATCAACAGCGCGAATGTTTCCATTGTCGATTATCGCAACTCTGTCACACAGATGATCCGCCTCTTCCATGTAATGAGTTGTCAGAATTATTGTAACTCCCTCCTCCCTGTTCATGGAAATTATGTAATCCCAGATCTTCCTTCTCGTTTGCGCATCGAGTCCGAGAGTGGGTTCATCGAGGAAAAGAACCTTTGGATGGTGCATTATCCCCCTTGCGATCTCAAGTCTCCTCTGCATACCTCCTGAAAAGGTTTTTACGATGTCGTCCGCCCTGTCTTCAAGATCCACAAGATTGAGGACTCTGGAAATCCTTTCCTCTCTGAGATTCTTTTCCATCCCGTACATTCTCGCATGAAAATCAAGATTCTCCCTTGCAGTGAGTTCTATATCAAGGCTGGGCTCCTGAAAAACCAGACCAATGTTTTCCCTGACCCTTTCCCTCTGAGTCAATATGCTGAACCCGCATACCGTTGCATTTCCAGATGTGGGTCTTAGAAGCGTGGTCAACATCTTTATGAACGTTGTTTTCCCCGCCCCATTGGGCCCGAGCAATCCAAATATTTCTCCCTCTTCAACCTCAAGAGAGACATTGTTTACTGCAATAATATCTCCAAACCTTCTTGAGAGATTCTCAGTGTGAATTATGTGGGCCATTCAGATCCTCACCATCTGGGCATGAGGAATTCCTGCTATCCACAGAACCCTATCCCTGTCAATTATACCCGCCTCAATGGCACATTCAACGGAATTGATCCCCGTTACGTTGGCGATTGTGGCATACTGAAGTGCCCTTATGACCCTTTCCTTTCCCACCCTCTCATTTCCATAAAATTTCTCTTTCACCTCTATGACCAGATCCCCCTCCTCAAACTTTTTCCCCAGAATATCCGGATCACATACCGCAACGAGTATCTCCTTGTCCTTCCTGTAAACCCTCATACAGTATTCCATTTTTCTCCAGAGAATTAATTCTCCCTGTAATCATTAAAAATTTTTGTGGATTTAACGGAACAGAAATTCTTTAAAAACAGGAGTCCAAAATGTAAAAGGATAAATAAATGTATAATTTTTCCTGTTTGAGGTGAACATATGAATATCATCGTGTGTGTCAAGGAAACACCTCTTGCCGAATCCGAGGTCATAATCTCAAAGGATGAGAAGAGTGTTGACAGAGACGCTCTCACACTTGGAATTAACGAATGGGACAAATATGCACTGGAAGAGGCCATCAGAATAAAGGAAGAGCATGGTGGAAGTGTTACCGTTATTTATGCAGGACAGTCGGAGGATGTTCTGTGGGAATCCCTGGCCATGGGTGCAGATGAGGCGGTGAGGATAGACACCGAAACATCATTTGATGGTCGGTCCACAGCCAGAGTACTTGCAGACGTGATAAAGAACAGGGATCATGATCTGATACTCACAGGGCTCATGTCTTCCGATACCGGAAATGCCCAGGTGGGAGTGCTGATAGCGTCCATTCTGGGAATTCCCTACGCAACCATCGTTACAGATGTCAGAGTGGAAAATGGAAAGGTTGTGGTTGAGAGAGAGCTTGAAGGAGGGACGGGCGAGAGACTTGAACTGGAAATGCCGTGCTTGCTTACCATTCAGTCAGGGATAAACGAGCCGAGGTACGTTTCAATCATGGGAATAAAAAGAGCAAAAAGGAAAGAGATTGAGGTTTTATCTGCAGATAAACTGGATGAATATGCCAGTCTTGTAAGACTTTACAGACCTCCTGTGAGCCTTGCGGAGATGATAGAGGGGTCTCCCTCTGACGTCGCAGAGAAACTGGTTGAGATATTCAAAGAGAGGGGATTGATATGAAAAAGATACTGGTCGTTGCGGAACACAGAAAGGGCGAGATCAGACCGGTGACCTTTGAAATGCTCAATTTATCATCTTCAATACCGGGAGAGACCACCTGCGTTATCCTGGGTAAGGATATTGGAGGGATGGCAGAAGAGATCTCGAAAAAAGCGGACAGGGTGATAATGGTACAGCACGACTCCCTTGAAAATTTCAACTCGGAGCTTTACTGGGTTGCACTTGAGGAAATAATAAAGGAGGAGAATCCGGATATAATTGCGCTGGGGCACACAGCAATGGGGATGGAGCTTGCCCCGTTCATCTCTGAGAGAATTGATGCTCCTCTGGCAACCGATATCGTTAAAATCGAGGAAGTTAATGGAAAGATTCACGTCCACAAGTACGTTTTCAGCAACAAAATACTTGCTGAACTTGAGCTCAGAGATAGTGACACCTACGTGATCACAATCAGACAGGGAGAGTTCAAAGAGGAGATCGATGATAAAAACGGTGAGATCGAAGAACGATCCTTTACTCCACCGGGATCAATTTCAAAAAGATTCATCGAATACGTGGAGCCAGAAGAGGTTGGTGTTGATATCTCCAAGGCCGACATAATCGTCTCCGTTGGTAGAGGAATTGAAGATGAGGGTAACATAGAGCTTGCTGAAGAACTTGCAGAGGCACTCAATGGTGTCGTCGCCGGCTCACGACCCGTGATAGACTCCGGATGGCTTCCAAAAGAAAGACAGGTGGGTATATCCGGAAAAACCGTGAAACCAAAACTCTATCTTGCTCTTGGAATAAGTGGTGCTTTCCAGCACATTGTTGGAATGAAGGACTCCGAACTGATAATAGCAATAAACAGAGATCCAGAAGCTCCCATATTCCAGGTTGCGCATTACGGAGTGGTGGGAGACATCTTTGATGTGGTTCCAGAACTCATTGAAAGGCTCAAAAAGGGATGAGAGTATTCAATCAACGATTTCTCAACTTTAAATTTCAAAAATCAACCTCTTTCAACCTTTATTGCATTGACAGGACACCTTGATGCACAGTTTTTGCAGAAAAAACAGTACTCTGTATTTCTCGCACTATAAACGATGCGATCACGGGAGTTAAGCCTCTCCCATATGATCGGGCCTCTCGGGCACACACGCCTGCATTCACCACATCCAGTACAACTGTCTGAGACCTCAATCCTGACCTTCATCCTATTCCCAGAAAGTTCCCCTGTAATAATCTGTGAGTGGGCAGCCGAGACAGCGCTCCGCCTCGTAGTAGGGGCATGTGGAACAATCTGAATTGCATGGGGAGGTTCCCGTCTTTTCAATCCTTGCCTTTACGGGCATTATGAAGTCCCTCAGGGGGGATATTACAATCCCGAAGTCAGCATCAACAACGTCAGGGTCTTTTCGAATGTGGTTGTCCACAAGAGCTTCGAGGGTGGATATATCTTCGCTCACGAAAAAGAGAGAGAGGTTGTCCTTTCCCGTTACTATAAACCCGTTGAGGAAAAACGGACAGCAGGTAAATTTCTGAACCAGTTCATTTGTATTTTTGGTGGTAACATCCACCTTTGCCAGATACAGGCCGGTTTTTTTGAGATTCATACCAACAAAACTGGAGATGGCTCCTTCCTGCTTCAGCCTCTTTATTCTGGCGCCCACCGATGGCTGGGAGAGGCCTACTCTTTCCGCAATCTCACTCTGGGACATTTCGGGATTCTCGCTTAACAGAGTCAGTATTTTTCTGTCTTTCTCATCAAGATATAGCCCGCCTTTCAACATCCATTATGGTGTTTATTGTTTAAAATATATAAACGTATCCTGAATCTATAACATTACCCATCATTAATAAAAAATTTTGATTTCATCCCGGTTATATACAATATGCGTATAGATTCTTGAACCTACACTGAAAACAACCTCACCGCTCCTGTTGAAACAAGGGTCACCACTATCCCGGAGATCAGGATGCCCCCGCATATGGCGAGAAAGGCCTTTCCTCTGTTAAGACCGAGCATTGATGCAAGAATGCTGCCGGTGTAGGCCCCGGTCACCGGGAAGGGGATGGCTACGAAAACCATCAGTCCTGCATAACCATAATTCTCCACCACATCCTTTTTCCCCTCTATTCTCCTCAGAAGTTTCTCTGTGATTCCCGCTGTATATCTGAATTTCAGGGCAACCTCTTTAAGGAAATCAAGAAAGAGGAGTAATGGAAAAACCGGTACCACATTCCCTGCTATTGCGGTTAAAAAAACCTTCTCCACGGGGAGATTGTAGAAAATACCGTATGGAATCGCTCCTCTCAGTTCGGTTAATGGAGCTGCAGCAATGAGGAACACATGAATATACCTCAGATCCACTTACCACCCTCCTGAATTCCCCTTACAAGAGAAGTCAGAATCCTGTTTATCACAGCATCGTATCCTCTGGCCTCTCCCATGCTGACTATCATTCCATTGATCTCATCAATTTCCGTCCTTTTACCCCTTTCAATGTCCTGAAGCATTGATGACCTGTTCCTGGATGTATTCTCTGCCACTTCCATTACCACAGAATACATTTTTTCGGCATCAAATTTAAAACCATGGAGGCCGGCCACATCAACTGCTTCTTCAACAATCATTCTGGCAAGTTCTGAAAGATGAGGGACCTCCTTGATTGCTCCATTTCTCAATCTTGAAACTGCGGTGAGGGGATTTATCGCAGAATTTATTATCAGTTTTTCCCATATTTTCTCCCGGATATTATCAACGGATACTGTATCGATCCCCGCTTTCCTGAAGATTCTCTCTATCTCTCTGATGCGCGGTGATAACCTGCCATCCATCTCCCCCACGTATGTTTTACCCTTACCCGTAAACTCGATTTCACCGGGTTTAACAAGAAGTGATCCATAACTTGTCACCCCCCCAACAACACGTCCTTTCCCCAGTATTCTCTCAGCCCTCTCCTCATTTCCAAGACCATTCTGAAGGCTCAGTACAACGGTATGATCCCCGAGTGGAATCGATCTCACAGCCCTCTCCGTATCGTAAGATTTCACGGTAAGGAGAAACAGATCCCCTCGAACCGTCTCGGTTGTTGCAGGAATTTTTATCCTTTCCTCGAGAAAATTATGAACAAGCAATCCTTTTTTCTTTATTTCATTTATGTGCGGATCTCTGCCCACAAGAGTGACGTCAAACCCCGCTGAATACAGCATGGCTCCAAAGAGACTTCCGAGTGCACCCGCCCCCAGAACAACTATCTCGTCAAACATTTACCATCCCTTAAAACAATCCTTTTACCCCTTTCCACAGCATTTTCAAACCTCTCAACCTCTTCCTCTGCCACCTCCATGGATTCCAGCATCCTCATACCCGATTCCATCTCCTCCTTCTCAAAGGAGATCAGGGGGGACAGTAAAGGAACGGATGGATCAGTACCCTCAAGCCAGTCCTCGAAATCCTCTGGTGTCGAGATAACGTACCCGCTGATTGCAGCATATACGGATTCTTCATCAATCATTTTTCTGGAGTATGTGAATGATTCTTCCAGATCTCCCAGACACAATACCTCCATATCATGTCCTGCACACCACCTGCTCAATTTTACAAGCCTTTCTGAATCTCCCTTCAATACACCTGTTTCGCCGGCAACAGCAAGTCTGCATCCCCTCCTCATCATATACCATCCCGCAAGCGGTGAATACGGTGAGTCCATAACCAGAATAGCCTTATCCTGAGAACCCACAGGAAGACCTCCCACTCCCTTCACTATATCAGTGTATATAAACGCCTTTGGGGGTCTCACCTCCACATAAAATGTTATGTCAGGCTCTGATAGATTCACCTTACCTCCAGCTTTTTCGAGGATATCTCTCCCGACAATCCTCTCGATTTCCCTTGAAGTCACATCAAATTCTTTCTTTCTTCTTGCTCTAACTGCAAATTTTTTTCCCCTCACATCTTTCTCTTCTGCCAGTTCCACAACCTTATTCCTTATCTTTTCAAGATCCGCAGAAACATAGCTTACCGGACTGCATGAAACAACCCCGAAAACCCTGGAAATGTATTCCAGAGCATTTTCTCCAGAATCAACAAATATCCTTCCCCAATCTCTCCATATTTCCCCGTATTCCACTCCAAACTGGTCAAGCATGTTTTTAATATTCTTTACGAGCAATTTTTCCATTCTGTTTCTTACCCTTCTGCTTTTTATGCCTATTTCTCCATACCTGACAAGGATCATTCACACAAGGATGTGTGATAATCAAATAAAACTGTTAACCCGGGCTCAGGACCTCCATCCTTATGAGAATAAAAATCCTTTCCTTTGAATTCAGATTTTATCAGATCTGAAGGATTACATGGTTTTAATTTATTTCACCAGATTCTGAATATCCTTTTACCCTTTCTGCTATTTCTGCAACCCTTTCCCCAAGCAATCTGGCCATTTCCATATCTCTCATGTCAGGAGTTCCTGTGGAAGTAGCTCCATAATACGATCCTGCCTGATAGAGTTCCCTGACAGGTGGCAAGCCCACGATTATCATTCCATGGGCAAATAAAGGAAAGAGCATGCTTATGAGAGTTGCCTCCTTTCCTCCATGAAGCATTTCGTTCGTCTGAAATACTCCTGCAACCTTACCGCTCAGAGATCTCTTCACCCAGAGTGAGCCTGTCTTATCCAGAAATGTTTTCATCTGAGCGGACATATTGCCGAATCTTGTTGGTGAGCCAAAAACAATCCCATCATATTCAGGTAACTCTTCAACCTCTGCAATCTCAAAGGATTTCAACTCCTCCTTAATTCTCACGTATCCCGGATTCTTTTCGAGGACTCTTTCAGGAATTGTTTCTTCCACTCTTTTTACGGTAACATTTCCCCCAGCCTTTCTCACCCCTTCGGCCACCGCTTTTGCAAGATCCATGGTATGTCCGGTTATTGAGTGAAAGACAACGAGTATTTTTGCCATGAAAATAAGTTAATGTCCATAAAATTAAAATTTATTCCTCAGTGGATCCTGTAACTTCAAATCAATTCGCTATCTGGATAAAATTTAAATAAATTACCGGAGACTACCTGAGGGGTGGATGCCTTATAAATTATGATGCGGTAATGAATCTCATGCTTGCCCTGATGGTGACCGGCATGCTCTTTTCTGGATGCACCGAGAGGGAGAATCCCCATCTTTATCCAGACATTGCAAAAAATCCGATTTTCAATGACATGGAAAAAAATCAACAATACAGCAGGTTACTATCTCAAGGTCACAGAGCCACTTGATGGTGAAAAAATCAATGTTCTGAGGGGGAATGGGGTGAGGGTTCTCTACAACACTTCAGAGGATACCATATATTATGGATTGATAGAGGAGAGCAATATCACAATAATTGAAAAGTTAGAGTTCGTTCAGGAGGTGTATTTGCCACAGATCAAGTAAAAAAAGTGATTTACTCTTTGAACAGATGAATTTTACAGAGGGTTCAGCGATATCGGGCAGAAAATGAATAAAATCAGAATGCACGGATAGAGGTAAAGGATAGACATGAGGTGAGGTTATTGTGGACTGGTGTAAAGATTGGTTTTGTTTTCATACTGGCTGTTGCAGTTTTAGCAGGATGCGTTGAAGAAAGACTCTCACAACCAACCCCCGGCAAGACTTCCACACTTTCAACTCCAGAATCCATTACTACTTCTACTCCCGCTCCATTACCCATCCCCACCCCTCATACCGCACCAGGTCAGCCAATCCCACTCATAATCAACATTTCCACATCAAAGTCCTTCTATATGCCCTCTGAAGAGGCAAGAATAGAGATTATCTTTGAAAACGTGGGTTCAAAACCCATTGCCATCAGACCTTTTCCTCCGGAAATCAGGATTGTTCATTACACTCCTTTCAGGATCGTGAAGTCGTTTTCTCCGGGAAATAAAGAGCTTAAACTGACCTCTGGAGAGAGCTTTGCCTATCTTTTAAGCTGGAACCAGAAAGATGAGAATGGGAACAGAGTAAACCCGGGGCACTACCATCTGGAGGTGAGGAACTTTACTGTGGAGAGTACTGACGGTGGATGGAGAGTGGATGCAATGAGTTCAGGCAGGGTTCTGATTCAGCATCCACAGGGTGCAATGGAGAAAAAAATTACAGTGAATGAATCTCAGACTGTGAATAATGTAACTGTCACACTGGATAGAGTGAATCTGACCGCTACTGGAGGTGAGATACGGGTTTTGCTCCAGACTCCTGAGATAAGAGTTTCTGATATAACTCCACCTCAACCCACACCAACTTCAGAACCCACTCCTCCTCCTGAGATATTCCCCATCTCAGCATATTACATGGTGGACGATGAAAAACTGATTCCATACAGCCCGGGTTTTAAATGGGTTGACGATGAAAAAATTATGATTTCCTGGCAGATTGATCCCGTGCCAGCAGATGCCAGGGAAATGATCCTTGTCATAACAGGAATTGGAGAATATTCAGGACTCTGGAAATTTACAATACCACTTGATAAAAATAAAGATGGTGGAGGAAAATGAAAAAAGAGAGAAGAGTTTTTGAAATTATAATCTCGATTACCCTCCTCTTAATCTTTTCAGGATGTGTTTCGAATTATTCCGTCAGCATAAAATTTCAAAATCCTGAACTGAACGTATCACACCTTCCCTCTGCAATGGAAGGTGAGAGCATCAATATATCCGTTTTCATCGATCCACCTGAGAAGAAAGATGTTCAGCTTTACATGATCATCAACAATTCAGAGAAAATGGTTTCAGAAGGAGTCCCTGAAAATGGTAGATACACCTTCACCATTACACTTCCCGATCCGGGTGAGAACAGGATTATAGGATTCAGAGCGAGAGCTGGAGAAGTGGAGTCGAATACCCTCTCCATAGACGTCCTTAAAAAACTGGATTTATCTAATCTAAAAGATAATGAGATAATTTCTTTGGCAATGAAAAACGATAGTTTCAGAAAGAAGTATGATGGATGGGAATTCAGGATTACAGAGAAAAGGCTTGTTGAAAAAGATGGAAAGCCCATCCTTCTGGTGAATGCGTGGGCCGGCAGAAACAACTGGGAAGTTGTAAATCAAGTATGGTTTTACATTGATGAGAAGGGAGAGATGCAAGGGCCGGGAATATATCCGTACATCAAAACAACCATGCCCGTAAGCCTGCCTGAAGAGGAGGTTCAGAAATTGGTGGAAGTAGCTCTGAATAACTCAACAGTTAAAAAAATTCTATCCGGTAAGACATGGTGTGTTGTTCACGCAACCGAATACAGAAATATATTTAAAAATGAGACAAGGGGTGAGGAGTTATATATTCACATAAAAAATACAACCGTGGCATATGTAATCTCTTTCCAAGATGGAGAAATTGTGAATATAAGAAAAACCGTATGGTTTGAGGGGAGATGATAGGGTGAAATGGAAAATTGCGATTCTGATTTTGATGATCGTGCTATTTACAGGATGTGCTGAAAAATCAGGGGAGATTTCCTTTGAAACGGTTGAAAAAGGTCAGTATAAATTCTATGAGATCAAAAACATGGAATTTGCTGTTATAAAAACTTCAGATGAGCTTGAGAGCTTTTTCAAAAAATACGGTATTTTGAACAAAGATTTCCCGGACTGGCAACCTGAAAGATATGTTCTTATATGTGCCTTTCAGGGATTGAAACCTTCTGCGGGTTATGATATTGAAATAACAAAGATTGAGAGGGGTGAAGATACAGTTACTGTAAAGGTCAGGATCAGCAAGCCGAAACCCGATGAGATTACCGCTCAGGTGTTAACATCCCCCTATCACATCGTTAAGGTGAAGAAAAGCGATGTTTCAGGCGTTAAAACTTATGTATTTGTTGATCAGAGTGGCAAAATTCTGAAAAAAATGTCTTCATAGTGATGGAAACATGAGCGGGCATGTTATCGGAGGTATACTCGTTGGAATCCATGCCTCAATTCTGTACAGACTTATATCGAGAATTGAGATCGGGCTTAAATTCGTAATTCTTCTGTGCGCGATTCTATTTTTCTCCGCTTTTGATATCCTTTTGAGCCTCATTATTTCTATTTCAGTAAAAGATGCAATGGTTCCTCCTTCAAATTTCGCTCTTTACAGAGTAATCCTGATTTTGAGCAGTATTTTCTCTCCTGGAATTATCACACCAGTTCTGATCTTCGAAAATTATCTGTCAGAAAAGTATCTGAATGTGATTAT
>WAJW01000181.1 GCA_015523685.1 Archaeoglobaceae archaeon | reverse complement strand
CCTGTGAGATAGGTCAGTGTTGATCCAGATACCAGGAAAATTTCGCCAGAACCCTGAATTCGATAACCTGAACCGTATAAACTAAATTATGGAGAGCTGGAGAGAGCCCTGAATGATCAAAACCCGGATTTACAGCCAGATTCCGACAGATACTTTATATCAATTAAGAGAAAACTACAGGAACAAAAAATTTTTGAACTTTCCTTATCCTGTTCCATATCCTTATGAAAACTCATCAAAATTTGCCACAGGCTGTCTTTAATTGATATTTTATGTCAAAGTGAAGCCCAGGAGAACCATCGACAGTAAACTTAAAATACAACCCACCTCAAAATTCCATTGATGGCAAAGGGTAAGAAAAAAACACAGGCTCCACTCATGTCCTCAGCAGGTATAATGAGATACTACGAGGTGGAGGATTCTGCCATAAAGGTCAGCCCCAAGAGCATCGTAATTCTCAGCCTTGTTATCGCTGTTCTCGTCATAGCTCTGAATGCATATTACCAGCTCTGGCCGAGAGTTTAATCGTCGGGCCTTAAACGAGACATCTTGAGAACTGCTGCAAATCATAAAACTGAATCGAAAAATCTTTAATTGTTCCCTATTCTCATTATTCGGGTGACAGAATATGTTTCCATCGAGAGAGGATATCGAAAGGCTTCAGCTTAAAAAAATCAATTCAATGCTTGCCGAATTGAAGGGGAAAAACCGGTTTTACTCTGGAAAAATCCCTGACTCAATAGAAAAACTTCCGGATATCTCGAAACTGCCGGTAACTCTGAAGAAAGAGCTTCAGAATGATCAGGAAAGGAATCCTCCCTTCGGCACAAATCTGACGTATCCCCTTGAAACTTACATTCATTATCACCAGACCTCCGGAACAACAGGAAAACCCCTCAAAGTGCTTGACACCGGCGAAGACTGGAAATGGTGGGGGAAGTGCTGGAAAGATGTTTATACCGGAGCGGGAGTTACAGAAAAAGACAGGATCTTTTTTGCCTTCTCATTCGGACCATTCATAGGATTCTGGAGCGCCTTTAAAGGTGCTGAAACCCTTGGAGCCCTGTCAATTCCCGGAGGGGGGCAGACCACAGAGCAGAGGCTGTACATGATGAAGGATACAAGAGCTACTGTGCTGGTGTGCACACCAACCTACGCTTTGAGACTGGCAGAGGTGGCCGAGGAGACGGGATTTGATCTCCACGAACTGAATATAAAAAGGACGGTTCATGCAGGAGAGCCGGGTGCAAGCATTCCCTCTGTCAGAAAGAGGATAGAGGATGCGTTCAATGCAGAATGCTATGACCACGCTGGCCTTTCAGAGGTCGGAGCCCACAGTTTTGCCTGTAGTGAAAGAACAGGACTGCATGTAAATGAGGAGGAATTCATTGCTGAAATCATTGATCCGAAAACGGGAGAACAGGTCGAGGAGGGAGAGAAGGGAGAGCTTTATCTGACAAATCTCGGAAGATGGGGATTTCCCGTTATAAGATATAAGACGGGCGATGTGGTAAAGCATTCCGGATACGACTGTGCATGTGGCAGGAAACATCTCCTCCTGGAGGGAGGGATTATAGGAAGAGCAGATGACATGGTTACAATAAGAGGTGTAAATGTTTTTCCTTCTGCAATAGAGTCCATAATAAGGGAATTCACAGATTCTGAATTTCTGATCAAAGCATATAGAAGAGATGAGATGGATGAGCTTTTAATTCAGGCCGAAGTTTCTGAAGAAGTGGGAAGGAGAATTTCTCAGGAAATCAGAAACAGGCTTGGAATCAGGGTTGAGATCAATTCCGTTCCTGCGGGGTCTCTTCCAAGGTATGAACTCAAGGCAAAGAGATTCATCGATGAAAGAAAATGAGAATTGCCATTGCATATTTTTCCTGGACGGGGAACACGGAAAATGTAGCCCGTGAAATAATCCATGTGCTTCGGAAAAGGCATGAAATTTTAGAGGCCAGAATAAAGCCATTGAGAGACCTGCCATATCTGCTGTGGCTCATACTGTCATTTATTCCTGAATCGAAGGTAAAGATAGAGGATTGCAGTATTGATGACCCGGATGTTCTGTTTCTCGGCACACCTAAATGGACGTTCAGCTGTCCTCCGGTGAACACATTTCTTGAAAGCGTTAAGTGGAGAGGGGATGTCTATCTTTTTATCACCTGTGGTGGATTTGATGAAAAAAGATACGCCAGAAATCTGGAAAATAAACTGAAAAAACTGGGGTTCAACCATGGAGACACCCTGATAATAAAAAGAAGATTCATAAGGGATGACAGGCACAGAAAACCAATTTCAGATTTCCTTGAGAGAAATGGTTTCACGTGAAAATCGCTGAAATCCAGAGATCGCACTTAGAAGTCAGGGAGACCTGATTCAGAAATTGGAAAAGGGCTATTTTTCAAAAAAGAAAAGATTTTTATTGGGCCTTACTTTTCTTCAGCTGATGAGTGGTGTCGTGATTGTGATTCTCTCAGGGATGGACGAACACAGGAAGGTGAGATCTGGATTCATGTTCGCAGGAATCTCTGCAGCTATGGGATTTGAAACAACCGTATACTGCGTTCAGGATGGTGTGGAGGCCGTTATGAAGAAAATGCTTGAGGAAGAGAGGGCTGAGGAGGGTCAGCCAACCGTGAGGCAGAGGCTGGATGAAGCCCTCGCCCATGGAGTAAAAATACTCGTGTGTGAGAATGCGGTAAAAAACAGGAAATTGAAACAGGATGATTTTATCGAAGGAGTTGAAATTGCAGGAGCTGTGAAACTTATTGATCTCGCAGTGGATGCTGACGCGGTGCTCACGTTCTGAATATCTCCCTGCTGTTCTCAATTCTGCAGTTCAGAATATTTTTCATGTGTTTTATTGCGTAATCATACTCTTCCTGAGATAGAGCTTCGGTACAGTCACCGATAACTGTAACAGAATACCCTCTGAGTACAGCATCTGAAGCTGTGTGCATAACGCAGATGTTTGTCAGAACTCCGGAGAGATACAGTTCCTGTATTCCATTCTCTCTCAGATAAAGATCGAGATCTGTTCCAAAAAAGGCGGTATATCTTCTCTTTTTCACAGTGTAATCGTTTTCTGGCTTTAACTCTTCGATGATCTCAGCTCCCCATGTGTTCTCAATGCAGTGAGGTGGCCATATCCTGAATTCAGGATCGTCTTCTCTGTGCCAGTCCTGGGTGTAAACGATCCTGTATTCTCGGGTTCTGAATTCCTCAATGAGCTCTTTGAGGGGTTCTATAACCCTTCTTACCCTCTCACCTCCATAGAGACTGCCATCTGGATGACAGAAATCATTCTGCATGTCTATAACGACAAGGGCTTTCATACTGTCACCATCCCACTACTTGAATCTCCACTATCTAAAGTTAACTCCATTGTTAGGTGAGGATGGGAGACAGGATCCGGCCGGATGTCTGTTTTACCAGGCTTTTACAGGTCTCTCAAGCCCGGCAAGTTTGACCCCCGTCATAGCAGATGCTTCAATCGTGAGAGCCCTGAGGTCCTCCTTCTCAAGATTTGTAACATCCGTTTTACCGGCCTGCTGGGTGAGCATTTTGAGTTCGTCGGTCACAGCCTTTATGAAATTTCCAACCCTCACACCGGCTTTTTCGGGATTCAACCTTTTCCTGAGTTTCTCATCCTGAGTTGCAATTCCTTTCGGGCATCTTCCACTGTGGCACTGCCTGCATACGGTGCATCCCATGGCAACAAGGAGCGGTGTGGCCATCTGAACTGCATCTGCACCCAGAGCGAGAGCCTTTGCTACATCTGCCCCCGACATGATTGCCCCTGCAGCAACAAGGCTTATCTTGCTCCTCAACCCAAGTTCCCTGAGGGCCCTGTCAGCCTGTGGAATCGCAGCGAGAGTTGGAACACCTGCATGTTCCGCAACAACATCGGGAGTTGCCCCTGTACCTCCCTGAAGTCCGTCAACAACTATTATATCCGCCCCCGCCTTCGCCGCAATTTTTACATCATCCGACACCCTTCCTGCAGAATATTTGACCGCTATGGGGACCCTCCAGTCTGTTATCTCCCTGAGCTGTTCAATTTTCATTCTCAGATCCTCAGGGCCTATGATGTCCATATGCCTCGCGGGTGACAGAGCATCCGTTCCAACGGGAATTCCTCTTATTCTCGCTATATCTTCCGTCACCTTCTCACCGAGAAGATGGCCTCCCATACCCGCCTTCGCACCCTGACCTATTTTGATTTCCACAGCATCTGCCGAATTCAGATAGAAGGCAGAGACTCCAAATCTTCCCGATGCATACTGAGCGATGAGGTATTTAGCATTCTTTCTCTCCTCAGGATGCATGCCCCCCTCTCCAGTGTTCGTTGCCGTGCCGTTCATTGCCGTGCCTATGGCTACAGCCACCTTTGCCTCAAGAGATATTGCCCCAAAACTCATGGCACCCGCCATTATGGGGGTGTCAAGTACGAGGGGTTCTTCCGCATATCTCGTTCCAAGAACCACTCTTGTATTGCATGGTTCCCTGTATTTGTCAATGGGAGGTCTGGACGTCTGGGCGGGAAGGATAACGAGATCATCGAAATGAGGAAGTGGCCTCGTTGATCCGCATCCCCTCACGATATAATCTCCGGTTTCGGCTTTGAGCTGGATCTCAGTAATTTTCTTTCTGCTCCATAATCCCCTGAACCAGGAATCATCCACGGGATTGACCTGCACAGACTTTACCGGGCAGACGTCAACACAGTTCATGCATCCAACGCATTTCAGGGGGGCTTTCGGTACAGGGATGCCCTTCCTTTCCTCAATAGCCCCTGTTGGACAGTATCTAACACACGCAAGACATTCAGTACAGGTAGTTCTGTCAAAAATAATATCGTACATGCCTATCCCTCCTCGGTTGGATGGCCGTAGAAGAATCTCGTTCTGATTGGCTCAATTTTCCTGAATCCATCTGTAAAAGAGGGAAAATCGTATCTCTTTAAAAGATCTCTGAGATAATCCTCATCCTTCTCATCTATCTCTCCTATTTTGGCATTCTTTCCGAGACTCTTGACCTTTCCCTTCACAAATATCCTGCCCCTGACAATTGATTCTCCTGCCATGGAGCCAAGATCGCCAAGAACGACCATGGTTCCACCCATCATATACAGACCTGTCATGAAATCTGAATTTCCTCCGATTATAACGGTTCCATTTTTCATTATCTCCCCTGTTCTCGCCCCTGCATTTCCCCTCACCACAATCGTACCACCGTAAATACCCTGTGCGCATCCATCACCGACATCACCCTGGACCTCAAGGTAGCCAGATGTCATGTTGTCACCTGCAAACCATCCCGCATCCCCCTCCACAATCACCTTCGGGCCATGAACCATTGTTGCAACAAAATATCCGGCGTTACCCTCGAGTACAACTTCCATTTCCTTCGTCAATCCCGCAAGGAGAAAATGTTTTGCCCCTGGATTGACTATCCTGACCATATCTCCGTCTTTCAACTCTTTTACTTTCCGGTTAATTTCTCTGGTGGTCATATCTTTCGCATCGATGGTTATCATTGCAATTACCCCCTGAATGTCCTCACCTCTCCGGGAGCCAGATATTCCACATCCAGATCTTCAAAAAATTCAAGAGCCACCTCCTCTGAGGCAATCGCAAAAACATCCCTGTTATGGCCCACGAGTGCGGGTCTGAGACCGAGCTTATCCTTGGCCACGCCAATCTCATCGGGTGTGGCAATTATGTAAGCGAAAGGACCATCCAGCTCATTTACACTTTCCTCCAGGGCCTCCTGAAGTGAGTATCCATCCCTCAATTTATCCGCTATATAATGGACTATGCACTCTGTATCGTTATCAGTCGTGAATATGTGTCCCTTTTCCTCAAGCAATTCTCTTGTTTTCCAGTAATTCGTAATCTGCCCGTTGTGAACCACGGTTATGTCAGGAACAACATAGCTCTGAAACGGATGAGCCCGATATCTGTCAACCGCACTCTCGGTGGAATATCTGGTATGCCCTATCCCGTGAGTCCCAGGAAGTTCAGAAACTCTGAAATTATTTTCAAGATCTTCAACAGGCCCAACATCCTTGATGAGCTCGAACTTTCCCGCATTCAATACTGTGACGTTTTCGATGGAATTCAGCTCTCTGACAAGACTTTTGAGCTTTTCAAAATCGAGTTTTGACAACCTTGCATCGTATATCGTATAGAGGGGGCCGGTCCTCAGGATCCTGAAGGAGTCGAGATCACATCTCTCCATTATCACCTTCTCGACATGTTCCCTTCTCTTTTTCCTTTTCACAACGTCTTCATCGAAAATCTCTATTTTCATCAGAAACTCGTCCGGACTGAGTTCGACGCCCCCGTATATTGCAACCCCGGAGGAGTCTGTACCTCTGTGCTGAAACCTTTTCATCATCTTTATGAGGGTCTCTCCAGCATTCCTCCTACCCCTGAACATTATTCCCGCTATTCCGCACATAGATACCACTACTAAAAGTTTGTAGTCTCTATAACCTATACATAATATTTAAATTTTTTGAAAACTCTACTAACGTATAATATTGTCATTATTTTACCATACATATTTACAGCACGAACACATCTCCATTCTTTGGAGCAAACGCCTGCACTCCAAGGTTTTCCTTTATCCATTCGGCAAATTTCTCAGTATTTTCCCCGTGTACCGTGAATACGACCTCTGCACCTTTATTACATGCATTTTCCACAACTTTTTTTAGCTGTCTGTCGTCTGAATGAGCAGAAAAATCATACTGTTCCACCTTCATTTTCAATCTGACAATCTCACCATCTATATTGAGCATGCCCTTCTCGAGGGCCATTCTACCATTCGTATCTTCCACCTGATATCCGGTCAGCAGAATCCTGCTTTTGCTGTCATCGTGAATGTTCGATATGTAATAAAGGGCTGGCCCACCGTTCAGCATTCCTGCAGTGGTGACGATCACGGATGGTTCTTTCAGAACTTTTTTTCTCTTTCTCCCATTCACAAAAGTTGCATTTTCAACCGCCTTTCTCAGCTTCTTGATATTTCTAACGTACCTGGGATGATTGCTGAGAATTCTGTAAACCTCCTTGCCCATCCCATCGACATATGGATGGATTCCATACCTCTCCAGTATCAAAAGAACTTCCTGAGTCCTTCCAATTGCAAAGGATGGGATAAGGGCAAAGCCTCCATTATCAAGGGTTTCTTTTATTGATTCTATGAACTTCTTTTCAAGTTCCCTTCTGTCAGGATGCAGTGTTTCAAAATACGTGCTCTCAACAATCAGGGCGTCAAGCTGGGGATATTTCGTATCAGCCCCCTCGAGAAGCCTTGTGTCTTCCGTCTTAATATCTCCGGTATAGAGTATGCTCATATCCCTCTCAAGGAGGATGGATGCACTTCCGGGAATATGGCCAGCATCGTAAAGGGTTATGTCCCAACCCGATGTTGAGAATGTCATCCCGTAATCCACCAGTGTGGATCTCAGATCAAATTCCTTTATTTCCTCCTCTCCAAATAGCTTTACAGAGCCGTTTAAAATTCTTCTTGAGTCTTTTGCAAGAAGAATGGACAGATCCTTCGTGGGAGGAGTCATGTAGATCTCAGGATTGCAGTCAACAAGATTCGGTGCCGTCCCACAGTGGTCAAGATGACCGTGAGAGATCACAACGGAAGATGGATGAACTCCGTTAACCGGAAACTCGGGTGGGTCTGCGGGTTTCATACCATAATCTATCATCACACCGTCAACAAGCACCGCAGACCTTCCAACTTCTCTGCAACCTCCAAGAAATTGAATAACCGTTATTCTATTCACCTCCAGTTTTGAATCAATTGCCTTTAGAATTGACAGATATAAATATTTCGGTGGAAATCCGGATTGATAACTGCATGTTAAGGGATAAGAATTAAAAGACCTTTACATATTCCAGGGTGTGAATGAGAAATGATATGCATCCAGCCTGTCGGAG
>WAJW01000180.1 GCA_015523685.1 Archaeoglobaceae archaeon | reverse complement strand
GGCATTACAGAACTATGCTTGTTGCATTTCTTCTCGATGTTTCATTCATGGTGAGTTATATGGTGAAGTCCCTCATTGAGGGCCATACAAAGTTTGGAGGGCCATCCTCGATAAAACTTTATATCTACTATCCCATTGTCGCGTTTCATTCCATCATCTCAATCGTGGTGCTTGTGTTGGCGGGTTTTATGGTATATCATGGATTCACGAGGACTGAAAAATTTGACAGTTCGAGGAGAATGGTGAGAGAGGTTGCAAGACACCACAGAATGGGAAAGGTAACTCTTATCGTATGGCTTCTCTCCTTCCTGTCCGGCATTCTTGTATATTCACTGCTGTACGTTCTTTACAGGCCTCTGTGACTTGCTCTGAATGAGATTCCCCTTAACTTAATGAATATCAGTGGTAAAATTTATATATATGAACTGGATGGTAAGGCATGGAGGTCTGATATGCACCAAGTAAAGTTGTTTTAAAAAAGGGAGCCATAGCAGAGATTCCAGCGAGACTCGAATTCAGATCGGAAAACTGCACCGGATGTGGCCTGTGCGAGACTGTTTGTGTTAAAAAGGCAATAGATGTTTTGAGAAACGGGAAAAATTTCACGGCAGAGGTTACCGAAGAGTGCAACCTGTGTGGACTCTGTGCTGAATTCTGCTTCTATGATGCCCTCGGTATGTATCTTGACGGAAGCAGATCTTCAATTTTCGGAAAGTTATATCACATTGACAGAATAGGTTTCAGTCCTGATAGATGCACATACTGCGGTCTCTGTGAGATGGCATGTGAAAGAAATGCGATTTCAGTGAAGAGGGAACTTGATTTTTCCATCTCGTTCAACGGTTCCATAGAGGTCTCCGGGACTTTATGTGATGGCTGTGGGCTCTGCAGGGACATATGTGCGTATTCTGCCATTGAAATTGATCGGAAGGCCAGGGCAAACGAAAACTGTCTTTACTGTGGTCTCTGTGCCGACATATGCCCTAATGGAGCCATAAGAGTTACAAGGAGGAAGACCGGTGATCCCGTGGTATCCACAGGGTTCAGTTTCAGTAAGTACAGATGTTCCCTCTGTGGTGAATGTAAGAGAGCTTGCCCAACGGGAGCAATAAAGGTCCTGAAACCCCTGACAGGCTATATTGAATATTCGCAGGAAAGATGCATAGAGAAATGTACCGTGTGCATGGAGGTCTGCCGGAACAGAGCGGTTAACATAGAGTACAGGAATGGAAAGGAGGTCTCTTTTATGGAGAATCGGTGCAATCTCTGTGGTACGTGTGAGAAGTTCTGCCCTGAAGGAGCAATAAACATTATCAGGGGAATATCGGAAGATCTGGAGCTTGAAGGTCTGATCAGGGTCATAAAAAATGGGAAGAAATCCACCGGCAGGGACATAGAGGTCATGGATTCATGTTCGGGGTGTGGAGTGTGCGTGGAGGTATGTCCAGTTTCTGGCGATGGTTCAACCGTTCTTGAGGTCTCAGGGGGGCAGGGAAGGCCAATGCTGATGGAGAGGTGTTCAAACTGCGGACTGTGCATGGATCACTGTCCGGAGGATGCAATTCAGGTCGATGAGGTATTCAGGTGAAATGATCCCGGATCATATACTTCTGAGCCCGGCTCTGAGTTTGGAGTAGGTTTCCTCCAGGGCCTCTGGAATCACACGGGTATCTGCCAGCACCGGCATGAAGTTGGTATCCCCATCCCACCTCGGTACTATGTGCAGGTGGATGTGGTCCTCTATTCCAGCACCTGCAACCTTACCCATGTTTATTCCCAGGTTGAATCCATCAGGGTTCATTGTTTTTCTTATTGCCTCCATTATTGCTTTTGAATTCTCAAAAATTTCGTAGATCTCCTCCCTCGTTAGTTCCTCCAGATCAGCCTTGTGTGCGTATGGAGCGATCATAACATGACCGGGATTGTAGGGGTAGGTGTTCATTATTATGAAGCTCCACTTTCCCCTCAGAAGAATTAGCCTCTCCTCATCCCGGTTTTCCGATGGAAAATCGCAGAAGATGCATCCCTCGTATTTTGGTGACTGGATGTATCTGATCCTCCATGGAGCGAATATGTGGCGCATGATGTTATAATGTTCCGGATAAACTTCAATCTTTCCTTTTTTGATAACCTCCGCACATGAAACCAAAATGTTAAGTAAATTAAAATTCAGCAGATTCTGTGGACCGGGTTACATATTCGAGAAATGTTTTTATTCCCGTGACGGATAAATGCAGAAACAAATGCAGTTACTGCGGTTTCAGAGCAAAAACCGATGAATTCCACCTGTTGACTCCAGAGGATGTAAGGAGAATGCTGAACTCTTCACATGGAGCGACTGAGGCTCTTTTTACTTTCGGGGAAAAACCGGATGTTTTTGAGGATTTCCGGAATGAACTTGGCCGTCTTGGCTACAGCAATTTCATTGATTATGTGGCGGATCTGTGTAAACTTGCGGTGAAAATGGGGTTTCTGCCACACACCAATGCAGGGATACTGGCAAAAGACGAGATGAAAAAACTACGGAGGTGGAATGCAAGCATGGGTCTGATGCTGGAAACAACTGCGGAACTTGAAGCCCATAGTCAGAGTCCGGGGAAAAAACCTGAGTTGAGGATAAAAACCATTGAAACAGCCGGAAAGCTTAAGATACCGTTCACAACCGGAATTCTGGTTGGAATCGGTGAGGGATGGGAGGACAGAAAAAGATCGTTAATGGCAATCAGGGAACTGCATGAGAAATACGGTCATATACAGGAGGTAATAATTCAAAATTTCAAACCAAAACCCGGAACTGAATTTGAAAGGAGAAGATCCCCATCAACAGGCGAGATGGTGAAGGTGGTCAGAATGGCAAGAGAAATCCTTCCCGAAGATATAACGATTCAGGTTCCGCCCAATCTTACGGACTTTGTCACACTCATCAGAGCTGGAGCGAGGGACATTGGAGGGATATCCTCAGTTACACCGGATTATATAAATCCTGAAGCCCCATGGCCCGATGTTCAGAGGGTGAGGGAGCTTCTGAGATTTGCTGGATTTGAGCTGAGAGAAAGGCTTCCGATCTATCCCGGGTTTGTCCTTTCAGGATGGTATTCACGGGAACTGGAAGATCTCATTCAGAAACTTTCTGATGAGGAGGGTTACAGGAAGTGCTGTCCATCAAACAGGATTACCTCAATCTGTTAAAAGAACCCTTCAGGCTGTTTGAGATGGCCGACGAACTCTGCCGGAAGATACATGGAGATCAGGTTACATACGTGGTAAACAGGAATATAAATTTCACGGATATATGTATCAATTCCTGCCGGTTCTGTGCGTTCAGTAACAGAAGACATTTCGTTCTGACTCTCGAGGAGATAGCGAAAAAGGTTGAGGAAGCGGTTGATTATGGGTGCACAGAGGTATGCATTCAGGGGGGATTAATCCCGAATGCTGATATTGAGTTTTATATCAGAATTCTGGATACTGTGAGATCTATTTCCAGAAAGATACACATACACGCTTTTTCTCCAATGGAAATAGTCCATATGGCAAGAAATTCGAACATGGATGTTGAGGACGTGCTTGCTGAGTTGAAGAAATGCGGTCTTGATTCGATGCCCGGAACCGCAGCAGAGATTCTTGTTGATGATGTCAGGGAGAAGATATGTCCCGATAAGATCTCCACAGAAGAATGGGTGAGGGTGGTGAAAACAGCCCACAGGGTGGGTATCCCCACCACATCCACGATGATGTATGGGCACATAGAGTCGTGGAGTGACAGAATGAAACATCTCCTACTTCTGAAAGAAATCCAGAGAGAAACCGGGAAAATCACGGAATTCATCCCCCTTCCATTCATGTCCCGGAACAACCAGCTTGGAAAGCTCTCTCCAGGCACGAGTGGTTTTGAGGATCTATTGGTGATAGCACTTTCGAGAGTTGTTCTCTATCCCGAGATAAGAAACATTCAGGCCTCATGGGTCAAAATGGGGGCAAAACTAGCTCAAACAGCTTTAAGATGTGGAGCGAACGATCTTGGTGGCACTCTCATGGAGGAAAACATATCCAGGTCTGCCGGGGCAGACAGTGGAGAGTTTATGCCCAGAGAAGAGCTTGAAAGGCTGATCAGGGTTGCGGGAAAAACTCCTGTTGAGAGAGATACCCTCTACAGGGTGGTCAGAACATGAAGATCGTTGTAATAGGACTGGGAACTGCGGGATTTTCGTCCGTTCTTTATGCTAAAAAAGAGAATCTGAGGTCAGAAATTACGGTTGTGGAAAAAAGAAACTATGATACTTATTCTCCATGCGGGATTCCCTATGCGGTGGAGGGAAAGATTGGTTTTGAGGAGTTAAAACACACTTTTCCAACTGGAAAGATGGGAGTAAAGAAGATGAATGGGTTCACAGCGGAAAAGGTGGATATTGAAGAGAGAAAGGTGATGGTGACTTCAGAAGGAAAGATGGATGTGCTTGAGTATGATTCCCTCATTCTGGCCACAGGAGCAAGAAGTGTGTTACCACCGGTTAGTGGAATTGAAGGATTTGCCGGAAGGGGGGTTTACACCGTCAGGAGCATTGAAGATGGTGAGGAAATATATAGAAATGCAAAAAAAGGCAGAAAAGTTGTGGTCATAGGAGCGGGGCTGATTGGTCTTGAGATGGCAAATGCCTTCACGGAACTCGGGCTGAGGACAGATGTTGTTGAAATTTTTGATCAGGTTCTTCCGAAGAGCCTTGACAGGGATATGGCCAGAGAGGTGCAGAGGTACCTCGAGGGTAAAGGAGTGGAATTCCACCTTGGAGAGAAGGTGATTGAGGTGAGAGGACATGGGAGACCAGAGGAGGTTGTTCTTGAGAATGAGGTGCTTGAAACCGATCTCATTCTTGTGTCTGCGGGAGTCAGGCCGAACACTGAGCTGGCTGAAAATGCGGGTATAGAGGTGGGGAAATTCGGTATAAAGACCGATAGAAAGATGAGAACAAGCGTGGATGGAGTCTATGCTGCAGGGGATTGCGCGTCAAATGTAAGGAGGATAACAGGGGAGGAGATCAACGTACAGCTGGCCTCAGTTGCATACAGACAGGGAATGGTTGCGGGCATAAATGCTGTGGGTGGAGATGCAGAGTACTCGGGAGATTCAGATACGTCCATCTCTCTGATAGGGGATCTTGAAATAGGGTTTGCAGGGCTTACGGAAGCAGAAGCGAGGAAAAAAGGATACAGTGTTATCGTCACCAGGGGAAAGGCGGAAACCTCTGAATATCTGCCTGAGGGTGAGGTTAAGGTCAAGCTGATATTCGAAAGGGGTGGAAAACTTCTGGGTGCTCAGATAGCGGGCAGGAGGGTGAGGGAGAAGCTTGCCCCCCTCAGCCTTGCCATTTATGCCGGACTCAATTATCGGGACCTTCTTGAGACTGATTTCGGATATTCGCCTCTTCAGGCAGAGTATTTCGATCTCATAAACAGACTTGCAGAGAATGCGATGAAGAAAATGAGGAGATCCTCATGATGGTCCCTTACTGGGGAGGATCGGTAAAGCTCACCGAAATTGGTGAGAGTGATTTCACGGTGTTCGGTATTCCATACGATCTCGAATCAAGTTACAGGCCGGGTGCGAGATTTGCTCCTGATAAGATAAGAGAGGCCTCAAGTGTCGAATCCATCAATTCATTCACAGAGCTGGGTGTGGACCTTGCAACGGAGGCGGTGATTTCCGATATAGGCAATGTTGAGATAACTCACGATTTCGATGAGAATGTCAGAAACGTAGAAAGGGTAATCGATTCCATAGTTTCAAATGGGAGTATCCCCATAGCACTTGGAGGAGACCACATTGTGACCTATATGACCGTCAGGGCTGTGGGAAAACATCACCATGATCTGACCCTCATATATCTTGATGCCCACCCCGATCTTTATGATATCTTCCGGGGAGATAGATTCAGTCACGCATGTGTTGTATCAAGAATCCTTGATGCGGGAAGTGTTGAGGGCAGGAATGTTTTTGAGATAGGAATACGATCCATAACGCGTGAGCAGAAAGAAAGAGCTGAGAAATTTGGAATAACCATAATTCCCGCATGGGAATTCACACCTGATGCTTTCAGGGCCGATAGGGTGTATCTTTCTGTGGATATAGACGTTCTCGATCCTGCTTTCGCTCCGGGATGTGGAAATCCGGAGCCCGGGGGGATAAGTACAAGAGATCTGATAACCTTCATCCATAACATCGATGCGGAAATCGTTGGAATGGACCTCGTCGAGATTGTCCCCGCCTATGACCCGAGCATGATAACGGCGAGTGCAGGGGCAAAGATCATCATGGAGGTCATGGGGAAAATTGTGAGCATGAGGTAGATTCCCGATATCCTTCCGGTTAAAAGTCAGGTTCAGGTAGATAATGAATTACTGCCATCATGACTGACATGAAGAAGCTTAAACAATATTTCGAGTAAACAGCGACCTCGTGTAAGGGATGCTGGAGAATTCGAAACCATAGAGCGGGAGTTCCGGTATGAATAGACGTGCGGGATGGAGTGGAAATGAACATGGATTGTAGTTTTCGATAACAAATTCAATTTTTTAACACAAATTATTTAATAATAGTCTGAATAAATTCATTCTGCATGGACATTTCAGTGATGCTTGCAGGGCTGAAGTTTCCGGGAAACATCGGGCTCATAGCCAGGACCATGAAAAATCTCGGATACAGAAATCTTTACCTTTACAACTGCAATATCTCAAAAAAGGCATACATATGGGCCAGCCATGCCGGTGATATCCTGAAGAATGCCCGTAATGTAACTGATTTCTCATCTTTCCTGAATGAGTTCAATCTTGTGGCAGGTACAACAGGTATAGTTGGAAAGACCCCTGACCGTCACATGAGGATGCCCGTTAGAACTCCTGAAGAGCTGAGAGAGATGATATCGGGGAGATCCGGGAAACTCCTTGTTATATTTGGAAGGGAGGATTATGGGCTCACCAACGAAGAACTTGAAAAATGCGATGTGATTGTTTCCATTCCCACATCTCCCGAATATCCGGTTATGAATGTGGCTCTGTCCGCCGGGATCATCCTGTATGTTCTTGGCAAACACAGGCAGGGAGATGTCCCCGTTGCAAAGCACGAGGAAATAGATTTGCTCATGAATTTCTTCGAAGATCTCCTTCTGAAGATCAATTATCCTTCTCATAAACTTCCCAAAACAATTTTAATGTTGAGGAGAATATTCGGAAGGGCGGTGCTGACGGAGAGAGAGATCCAGACAATGTATGGTGTTATAAGGAAAATAAGGAAGAGGCTCGGTGATCAGAATGGGTAAGGATAACCTGATAACATGGCTGATGGAGAACAAGTGGCTCATCGTTTTTCTCATATCAATACCCTCTCTCCTGATCCTTACGATCTATTTTTTCTCGCCCCTTCTTGATGGTATCGTCCTGGGGATTGTATTCGCCTATGTCGTCAGACCCCTCAAAAAGTGGATTGAAAGGTTCAGATTTTTCGGCAGGGTGACCTCATCTGCCATAGCAACCCTCGTAATAATGATCCCGATAGGAGTGATTCTCACCCTCGGTGTGATTGAGGGGTTGAATCAGATTTTGTGGCTTGTGACTCATCAATCAGACATAGAAATGGCCATTGCAAGCATTCTCAAAC
>WAJW01000179.1 GCA_015523685.1 Archaeoglobaceae archaeon | reverse complement strand
GTTGTAAACTACCCCCAGTTCAGAAATATGGTTTCACAGTTTATGGATTTGATCGAGAAAGAAGATCTCTGGGAGGATCCATTCGTTATCCGGAAAGAGTCGGCAGAAATAGTCGAGGTAAAGGCAATTGAGAATCTGGATTTTGATGGGGATTTCAGAATATGCATAACCGGCCCTTTCGAGCTGTGCTATTCTAAGTTTGGATCTGTTGATCTTCCGGATGTTATATTCGCTATTTCTGAATCATTGAGAAGGTTTGTTGAAAACTCCATGGAGAGAGTGGATGTCGAGGTACTGAGCATAGATGAGCCAAGTCTTGGAACGAATCCTGAGGTTCAGCCTGATGGAGAACTCATCAGGGAAGCGTTTAAACCCCTGGAATTCAGCAACGTCACGGTGCAGGTTCATCTTCATTCACCTGTATTTTACACACACTTCCTCGATGTGAACTCAGTGGACGTTATTGGGGTGGAGGCAGCGTCAACTCCTGAAGTCCTTGAATACATCGACAGGGACGAAATTGAAAGTTCCGGAAAGGGTTTGAGGATAGGAATCGCAAGAAGTGACATTGACTCTCTGATTGCGGAATACAATTCAAAATACGGTGTCAATCTCTGGAAAGAAAGGGAAAAAATTGCACCTGCAGTGGATGAGCTTGAGAGTCCCGAGGTTATAGAGGAGAGGCTCAGAAATGCATATGAAAAATTCGGTGATCTGATCAGGTTCACAGGCCCAGATTGCGGTCTCGGCTCCTGGCCAACACAGGAGAGTGCGGTAAGACTGCTGAAAAATGTCAGAAAAGCGCTTGATAGCTTCAGGAGCAAAAGCAAAAATGGAAAGCATTAAAGTAGTATAACTCATAATCTTTTTCGGTGAAATGCATGGATGTTAAAGAAATCCTGATCACAGCAATGAATCTTGAGAAGAAGGGTGAGGAATTTTATTCCCGGGCGGTTATGGATGTTGAAGATCCCGTGGCAAAAAATACTCTGCTCTTTCTCGCTGAGGAGGAAAAAAGGCACAGGGAGTTTATTAACGGTATTTATAAATCACTTGGTAAAGAGGAGGAATTGAAGAAGATGAAAGATCAGTTTACGGGGTCATCCGTTTTTCCGGATTATTCAAAATTTGTGTCCCGTGTAAAAACCACGGAGAAAGACGCAGGAATATTGAGAGAGGCGAGAGAGATCGAAATCAGATCTGAGGAATTTTACAGGGAGAAGCAAAAAGAAGTCACCGGTGAGATCGAGAGGGAAATTCTGGAAATGCTTGCAAAAGAGGAAAGGAAACATCTTAAATGGATTGAATACCTTCAGGAATTTGTGGAAGAGCACGGATACTGGACCGGTATAGATGAGCATTTCAGTCTTGATGGAGCGTGAGAGAACATATGAGTAAAAAAGCTGTTGTTGACTGGACAAGAGAGGCCATAGCTTATCTCATTGAAATCGAGCAGATGTGGATCGAATCCACTCCGGATTATGAGCTGGACGATAGGGAGAAAGAGATATTGAGGAATAAAATTGAGAAGGTTAAGGAAAGAATGGACAGGATTCTTGAGGCATACACTGTAAGGAATTGATTTTTTTCTGGAGTGAGTATGATGACAGATGTTTCCAATTACAGTTCTGAGGCAATACAGGTACTCGACGATCTGGAAGCTGTGAGAAAAAGGCCTGCAATGTACATTGGGAGTGTTGGAATCAGAGGCCTTCATCATCTCATTTTCGAGGTGGTCGATAACTCAATCGATGAGGCTCTTGCGGGTTTCTGTTCGAAAATAAGTGTCGTTCTCCATAAAGATGGTAGTGTAAGTGTGGAGGATAATGGAAGGGGAATTCCCGTTGATATACACGAGAAATTCGGCAAACCTGCGGTGGAGATAGTTCTGACAAAACTCCATGCAGGAGGAAAATTTGATAATAAGGTTTACAGGGTGTCGGGTGGATTGCACGGAGTGGGAATCTCTGTTGTAAATGCCCTTTCGGAATTTCTCGAAGTGACCATATGGAGGGATGGAAAGGAGTATTTCCAGAGATACGAAAGGGGAGTTCCTGTCACTCCTCTCAGAAAAAGGGATGGAACAGGTCGAAGAGGTACGAGGATAAGGTTCAAACCCCTATCAGATATCTTTGAAACAACTGAATTCAGATTCGATATAGTTGCCCAGAGGTTGAGAGAACTGGCATATCTGAACAGGGATATTGAGATAACACTTGTTGATGAGAGGACTGGAAGAAAGACGGTGTTTCATTATGAGGGAGGTATAGAATCCTTTGTTGAGAACATAAATAAGTCCAGGAATCCCCTTCATGAGGTCATATTCATGGGGGGGGAGAAGAACGGTGTTATCGTGGAGATCGCAATGCAGTATACGGACTTCTATGCGGAGAATATATTCTCTTTCGCCAATAATATAAACACACGGGAAGGAGGAACTCATCTGAGTGGATTTAAAAGTGCCCTGACAAGAACCCTGAACGAATACATGAAAAAACATCTCGGAAAAAAATACCAGCTTACCCTTAAGGGTGAGGATACAAGGGAGGGTCTCACAGCAATAATAAATGTCAGATTGCCCGATCCTCAGTTTGAGGGACAGACGAAGACGAAACTTGGAAACAGTGAGGTAAAGGGAATTGTGGAGACCATTGTCAATTCCCAGCTTATGGAATTCCTCGAAACTCACCCCGATGTGGCCAGGAGGATAATCGAGCGGTGTGTCACAAGTGCAAGAGCGAGAGAAGCAGCAAAAAGGGCAAGGGAGATCGTAAGGAAAAAGGGTGAGATTGATGCAACCCTTCCGGGAAAGCTGGCCGACTGCAGTTCCAGAAACAGAGAGAAAACAGAGCTTTTTATTGTCGAGGGTGATTCGGCCGGTGGTTCTGCCAAACAGGGGAGAAACAGGGAATTTCAGGCAATCCTGCCTCTGAGGGGTAAGATACTGAATGTTGAAAAGTCGAGAATTACAAAAGTCTTAAAAAGTGAGGAAATTAAGGCCATATTTTCCGCCATAGGGGCGGGTGTGGGAGAGGAATTTGATGTTTCAAAAATGAGATATGGGAAGGTAATAATCATGACCGACGCAGATATCGACGGCTCGCATATACGGACACTGCTTCTAACTCTCTTCTACAGGTACATGAAACCATTGATTGAAAACGGCAGGCTGTACATCGCTCAGCCCCCCCTCTACCGTGTTACAAAGGGAAAAAAGGAGCATTACGTCTATTCGGAAAGGGAGCTCAAGAGAATCCTTGATGAGCTTGGGGGGGACAGAATTAACATTCAGAGATACAAAGGTCTGGGAGAGATGAACCCTGAACAGCTCTGGAAAACCACCATGGATCCTGAAAATCGTGTGCTCTATCAGGTTACACTCGAGGATGCAATAGAGGCAGAGGAGATATTTACCACTCTGATGGGGACAGAAATAGAACCCAGAAGGAGATTTATCTTCGAGCATGCGGAAGATGTGAAGAATCTGGATGTGTGATCCATGCAGGTAATTCCCGTTGACATTGTGGACGAGATGAAAAGCTCTTACATAGACTATGCAATGAGCGTAATTGTTGGAAGAGCCATTCCAGATGTAAGGGACGGTCTGAAACCAGTTCAGAGAAGGATACTTTATGCCATGCATGAAATGGGTCTTCTGAGCAACAGACCCCATAGAAAATCCGCGAGAGTTGTGGGGGAGGTTCTGGGTAAGTATCATCCTCACGGCGATACAGCGGTCTATGATGCACTTGTCAGAATGGCCCAGGATTTTACATTGAGGTATCCGCTTGTTGACGGTCAGGGAAATTTCGGCTCAATTGATGGGGACAGTCCTGCAGCGATGAGATACACAGAGGTGAGACTTTCAAAAATTGCGGAAGAGATGCTTGCAGATATAGAGAAAGAGACCGTTGATTTTGCACCAAACTTTGATGAGAGTCTGGAAGAGCCCACAGTTCTTCCGGCCAGAATACCCAATTTACTGATAAACGGAAGCTCTGGCATTGCGGTTGGAATGGCAACGAGCATCCCGCCCCATAATCTTGGCGAGGTTGTGGATGCTCTCATACACCTGCTGAAAGGTGGAGATACATCCGTGGATGCTCTGATGAGAATAATAAAGGGCCCGGATTTTCCCACCGCAGGAATTATTGTGGGTAAAGAGGGAATCAGACAGGCATACACAAGCGGAAGAGGAAAGGTCACAATCAGGGGCAGGGTGAAGGTGGAGGATAACAGGATAGTCATAACGGAGATACCGTATCAGGTCAACAAGGCAAAACTGGTGGAGCAGATAGCTGGACTGGTTAAAGAAAAGAAGCTCGAAGGAATAAAGGCAGTGAGGGACGAGTCGGACAGAGACGGTGTGAGGGTGGTTATTGAACTGAAGGATGCAAATCCGGATGTGCTCATAAAGCGACTTTACAAATTTTCAAGTCTTGAAACGAGTTTCGGTATAATCAATCTCGTGCTTGTTGATGGAAAACCGAGAATACTGACTCTTGAGGGTCTTTTAAGGACCTTCATTGACCATAGAAGAGATGTTGTTGTAAGAAGAACTGAATACGAATTAAAAAAGGCAGAAGAGAGGTTTCATATTGTAGATGGCCTCAAAATAGCTCTGAAGAATATAGATGAGGTTATCCGCATCATCAAAGGCTCAGAAAATACTGACATAGCCAGAAAATCTCTGATGACTCGATTTGATCTGAGCGAAGAACAGGCAAATGCAATTCTCGCCATGAGGCTTCAGAGATTGACTGCTCTTGAGACAGAAAAGCTTGAAGAAGAGTACAGAACCCTTGAAAGTAAGATATCATACTGCAGGGAACTCCTTTCCGATGAAAAGAAGATTGATGGTGTTATCATTCAGGAACTTGAGGAATTGAAGGAGAAATATGCAGATTCGAGAAAAACTGAGATAATGGAGAGGGTTGAGGAGATAACAGAGGAAGACTACATCCCTGATGACAGAGTGGTTGTACTTTTCACCTCAAAAGGATTCGTGAAAAGAATCCTCGTGGATGAGTTCCGAGTTCAGAGAAAGGGAGGAAAAGGTGTAATAGGGGTTGGCGAGGGTGATACCGCGGAACTGTCTGTTTATGCAAAAAACAGAGACATACTCTTGATGTTCTCGGCAAAAGGAAGGGCTTACTGGATTCATGCATATCAGATAGAGAGGGGTGATAGATATTCCAGGGGTTCCTCGGTAAATTCACTGATCTCCCTTGGCGATGAAGATAGAATCGTGGCGGTCATCCCCCTCAGGTCTTTCAGAGGTGATGCGGTTATAGCAACCAGGAAGGGTTACATCAAAAGGGTCAGTTTGAAGAGATTTGTGAATGCGAAAAGAGGGGGAATTACTGCTGTATCGCTTGATTCCGGAGATGAGGTCTCTTCTGTTTGCACAGCCCATGGGGAATTGATGGTCGTTACAAAACATGGCAGGGCCCTCAGGTTCTCTCAGAAGGATGTCAGAACAATGGGCAGAACCGCAAGGGGTGTCAGAGGTATAAGATTGAGACAGGGTGATGAGGTGGTGTCGATTCTACCCCTGAGATACAATGATGTTTTGATACTCAGCGATAGAGGTTATGGAAAGAGAGTCAGGAAAGGGGAATTCACAGTACATCGAAGGGGTGGAATGGGGGTTATATGTCTTCCAGAGGTCGCCGGCAGTGTTGCGGGTGTTTTTGATGTGGAAGGAGATGAGGAGGTGATAGCGTTCACAAGATCGGGAATGGCCATCAGGTTCAGGGTGAAGGAAATCCCGCGAAAGGGCAGAACCGCAAGGGGAGTCATTGTAACCAGAGATGGAATACGGATGGCGTCTGTTCTGAGGTCAGAGAAAAAGTTTAAATAATAGTCCTACTAATTATAATGATGGTGGTAAGAATGAAAATTATTCATGCCCAGACAGTCCTGACAGAAGATGTGCTGGAGGAACTGAAGAAGAAAACGGGAGAGGGTGCAACGAAAGACGCTCTTGCCAAGGCAGTGGAGCATTACCTTCAGTGCCCTTACACGGATGCAGACATGCTTGAGAAGAGGCTGGAGGAATACATCAGAAAAAAGAGCAGATAATTTTTTAAGTCCTGCATGAACACTCTATTTTTACAGGTATAACTGAAGAGAACCCTTCATACAGCTTTGAGCAAAGTTCCGAATCAACAAGCTCAAATGTTGTCTGGAAGAGGCAGTTTCTCGCTATTATCCTGTCCCCTCTTCTCATCGTCTCAATTCCGTGAAGCAATAAAAATACTTCCACGAGCTCCATATCGCTCATCCCGAGTCCCCTCTCCCTCAGCAGTTCAGCATTCTTTTTTCCAAGTTTGAAAACCGCCTTTTCCAGAATAGATCTCTCACCCTCCCTTTCAATGATCTCCACTATGATCTTTATCAGATTTTTGAGGTTTTCATCCCTCTTCCAGAGTTTTTTCCGCACGGGAATTAGCTTCCATGTTGTGGCAAATCTCTCGTATCTCATGGTTCAAACCCTGAGAGCTGAATAAAGTATAACGAGTATGCCGGCCATCTCTACAAGGAACGTTAAAGGTAGAAGTTCGGTATTTTTGAATAAAATAAGAACTGCGTCGAGATTGGATCCAATGAGCATCAGAAAAAATCCCAGAGAAAGATACAGGAGGTTCTTACTTCCTGTTGCCCTGAAAGCTTCATAGACAAAGATAATAAATGCACCTCCGAGCAGAAAAACACCTGCGAGAAGAAGCTCAGTCAGCATTTTCACACCTCGTATTTTTCCTTATGCCTTTCTGTGACGATGAAGCTTGAAACCTCGTTGATTCCATCAAGGTTGCTCACCTCCCTGATAATATCCTTCAGATCCTTGATCCCCTTCACCTTTACCTTGATCAGGAGATCAAATGGCTCGAGAAGTTCATAAACCTCCTGAGCCCATTTTCTCTCCATCAGGTAGTTTATTACATCCTCTTTAAATGCAAAATCCAGTGAAATGCCCAGGAAAGCAATTATGTTTATCCCCACAAGCCTCGGGTCTATCACAACCGTGTACTGTTCGATAACATCTTTATTGAGTTTATTCAACCTCTTATGTATGGTTGATATGGACATGTTGAGTTTTCCAGCGAGCTGTCCGAGAGTCACATTGGCGTTCTTTATCAATTCCCTGAGTATCTCAACGTCTTTTTCATCCATTCAGCCAAATATTTTCACTTAAGTTATAAAACTTTTATCCATTAAGGTGGCAAATGCATAATTTTTTATTTTACTTGAAAAAATTAAACTCTCTCAGAATTACATCTTTTTTTCATTTTTATTATCATAGAAAAGATTTATATTGAGTGTGAAAAATTCCTGAACAGAAATGACGGAAGATACCTCGCATCTATCTCAGGCAAGGGGTGCAGCCAATGGTGCAGGAGAGGCTGGAATCAGGAATAGGGAGAACATCCGGATTAGTGGCTGTGCTCCTTGGATGGTATCGTGAAGAAAGAAAGGATCTGACAGAAGGTCTTGCATCCCTTCTTATCTGCACCTTCGGGGATATAATTGCGGGGACGTTTATTGGGCTTGCAACAGATAAAATATCTCTTCTCCCCGCTCTCCTGATCCTCATTCCACCCACAATTGGGATGAGAGGAAACATATATTCATCACTCGGATCAAGACTGGGCTCATATCTTCACACGGGCCAGATAAAGCCGATTTTCGAATCAAACAAGATAATGAACAACAATATTCTTGCAACATCTGCCTTAACATTGATCACCGCTTTTTATCTCGGAATACTGTCAGCTGCAGTTGGCAATCTCATGGGTTTTGATGTGACTTACTCCTCCATGATCCTCATTTCTGTTCTTGCAGCGGGTATGTCGGTGATATTCATGCTTCCTGCCACCATCTCCCTCTCCATTCTGACTTACAAAAAGGGTTATGATCCTGACAATTTCACGGCTCCAATAATAACATTTGTCGGAGATTTTATCACCCTCCCCCTTCTTTTTCTCTCGACTGACCTGGTTTTTTCGATGGAAGATGATCTCTCAGGCCATATTGTCCTTGTTCTGTTTATCTTCAGCGTATTGATATCATTGCTCAGTTACTTGTGGAATGGAGAGAGATTGAGCAGAAGGATCATGGTTGAGAGCACTCCAATACTTCTTATAACCGGGCTGTTTGGATTGCTTGCGGGTGTTTTCCTCACGGGAGAGGTGGAAAATCTTATCTCCATTGCGGGGCTTTTCACCCTTGTCCCTCCTTTCCTTGAAGATGGTGGAGCAATAGGTGGAATTCTCTCAGCGAGACTCTCTTCAAAGCTTCACATGGGAGTTATGAGGATGGAAAAACTACCATCATATGAGGTGCTTAAGAGTTTTATAACGATGCACATCCTCGGTTTTATAATATTTCCACTCATTGGTATATTTGCTTTCCTGATAAATGCTCAGCTCGGTCTTGAATCCCCATCCCTTCCCGTTATGGCCGGAGTAACGTTCATTGCTGGTCAGGTAATGGTGGCGGTTGTTAATTTTCTCAGCTACTATTCATCCATATTTTCCTTCAGGTTCGGTCTTGATCCAGATAACATAGTGATACCACTGATAACAAGTTTTATGGATGTTGCAGGAACTGTGATTCTTATTTCCGTTGTGATGGGATTCGGGATAATACAGTGAAATGCAGGGGAGTTATATTACCTCTTCATCTCTTTACCTTCTTTGCTAAATCTGCACTGAGTCTAAAAAGAACATCTAATATGCTTATTTTTATTTTGTTAATGAATCCAATACCCTCATATCTTATTTTACCCTGCTCCACAGCCTCTATCAGCGTTAATTTTCCGTTCGTTACATCTCTAATTGTTTCATTATTGGTATAGACATTAAGTGTGGGATTTCCGGCATTGGCAAGAAAATTAAAATTTCCGATATGATCAAATGGTCTCCTGGCATTGGCAACAAACACGACTTTGCCGTTTTCAGTCACAACATAAAATCTTTTCTCTTCATTGACTGTCTCTTAT
>WAJW01000178.1 GCA_015523685.1 Archaeoglobaceae archaeon | reverse complement strand
CCCTTATGATGAAAAGAGGTTACTTCAGCAGGTTTGGGTTGAAAAATGAGTTGGTCTTCCCCCTTTCCATCATTGCCATTTCGGTAATTGGTATCGGTTTTGTCAGTTTCACCTCTCCTGACTTCCTGAATCTGCTTGGCAGAGTTGTTGGAGTGGTAACTCCGAAGGGTGGGGCCTTAACTGTAGCTGAAGTTCAACCCATGTTCAGGAATGTGAGGGGAGAGTTTACCCTTGCCAATGCATATATCAATTTCTCCATGACCTTCTTTTTTGCAATGATAGGTCTGGTTTATTTACTCTTCCGTATTTTGAAAGACAGGAAAGATATGCTTGTAATTATGGGAGTATGGTCATTTGAGCTTTTAATTGCGGTTGCAGGCCAGAACAGATTTGCCTATTACTTTGCTGTAATATGTGCAATTCTTTCTGCCTTTATCCTTGACTCTCTTCTCGAAAAATCAGGATTTTATGATGCGATCAGGGCAATCGTAAAGGGAATAAAGAATAATTCATGGAAAGAATTCGAAAAGGTGGGTTATGGGAAGTTTGTGGCAGGTATAATAATCCTTCTGATCTTATTTTATCCCACGGCCACTGCTGGATACAGCTACAGCAAGTACGGGGGAGGAGGCCCATCCTACGGGTGGAGAGAAGCCCTCCTGTGGATGAAAGGAAACACTCCCGATCCCGGCCTTGATTATTACGCCATCTATCCATATCCTGACAGACCGGGAGAGCCATACCCATATTATCCTCCAACCGCCTACGGTGTTATGAGCTGGTGGGATTACGGGCACTGGATCACGACGATTGCCCACAGAATACCTAACGCCAATCCATTCCAGCAGGGCATCGGAGGAGCCCAGAGGGGTGGTAAGCCTGGTGCTGCACCATTTTTCACCGCTCAGAATGAGGAAATCGCAGATAAAATAGCGGATACCCTTGGTGTAAGGTATGTGGTTTCTGATGTCGAAATGATGTCACCTTCAGGTTTTCTGGGAAAAGGGAAGTTCGATGCCATGGCGGTGTGGGCAAAGGGCAGTATCCAGGTTTCAGAGTATTACACCCAGGTGTACACCAGGCAGGGAAGGGTGGTCATTCCCAGCGATCGGTATTTCAACACAATGGAAGCAAAATTACACCTACTTGATGGATCCGGTCTCAAAAAATACAGGATGGTTTTTGAGAGCAGGAATGTCACTGGTGTCTACGCATCTGTGGAGAAATCTCTTAAGCAGGTTTATCAGATCGTATACAAAACGAGGATACCCGTTACAGCAACGGGATTTGTTAAAGTATTTGAGTATGTTGAGGGAGCAAAGATAACGGGCAGGGCTCCCTCGAATGCAACATCTGTTGTCCTGACCCTGAAGGTGAAAACGAATCAGGGGAGATCGTTCACGTATCATCAGATCTCAAAGGTTGAAAACGGTATGTTCGAATTCACTGTGCCGTATTCTCAGGACGGTAAGTATCCTGTTGCCCCGGCAGGACCTTATGAGCTCACCGCTGGAGGAAAATCGATAAAGGTGAATGTAACAGAAGATGATGTTATAAATGGAAACACAGTGAGGGTTGATTTTGAGTGATTTAGTTAAGAGATAGCCATGCTTTTCAGATACCTCTTTTTCCACATGGATGAAATGGATAGAGTTTTAAATGAGCTGAAAAAGGCGGAAATAATTCCCCGGTCATCACACAGGAAATTTGAGCATACAGAAATTCTGGGTGAATCCGATGATGTTCTGATCGGGATGTACAGTGATGTCGGTTTCGCGGTTTTGAGGAAGGATGTCGATATAGAGGTTGACGCCCTGAAGGTTTTCAGCGTTCGGATTGAAAAATCTGATGAAACATTCAGGGATTTTAAATTCGGGAAGGTAAAAATCCGGGATGAAAATACAATCGTCATCGAAATCGATCCAGATAGCCTGAACAGTCTCGTCTATGATATTCTTCCTGCACTTGAGATCGAGCTGATCAGGGTGGAGACCTTTTTAAAGGAGTGCAATCTGAGGGCAGAGTCTCTGTCTGTTGAAGAGACAAAGGTTATCAAAGAGACCACAAATCTCTCTCACAATATTTCAAAAATTGAGGATGTTGTCGAACTGGAAAAGGCCCTTGTTAGAATATCCGGGCTGAACATGGATTTCTATCGCAGATTTATGAGTTTCAAAGATCTCAACGAGAATTTATTTTCCGCAATTATGAAATTTGAGATTCTCAGCATGAGCACGGATCTTTACAGGGAGAAGATCGATGAGTTCAAAGATTCGTTTGAGATGCTCAGATATTTTGAATCCAAATTTGAGCAGACTCTGAGCGGGATCAGGGATCTCTATTCAATGGTTTCCATAAAACTCGACACTCTCAGAAACAGGGAGAATCTCGAGCTGCAGAAAAGAACTTCCTCACTTCAGGCTGCGGCAGTGGTTATAGAGTTTGTTGCAGTGTTCTACTATACAATGAAAATCTGGGAGAATTTCTCCGATTTTGAAAAGGTGCCACCTTTGCTGTCATTCACCCTTTTAACACTCTTTTCCTTTCTTGCGGTTGCTATAACAGACGGTCTTGGGGAGTACATCAGGGAAGGGAAGATGACAGTGAGGTTCAGGTTGATACTGGTGTCACTCGCAGTTGTTCTGATTGTTATGGCAGGCGTCCCTAATATTTTTTGAGGAGCTTTATGGCCTTCAATCTCTCATATAAAAGTTTTGAATGCTTTCTCTCCTCCTCGATGAGAAACTCCAGAAGTTCGGTAAGCTCTGGATCTGAATTCTTTTTCATCTCCGTGTATCTCTCAATTGCCTCCCTTTCCATGTTCAGGGCGATTTTCAGAACTTCCTCCTCTTTCATGATACCATAACCACTCATTCCGGAAACTTAAAAAGCTTTCCTCCTCTGCATGGAATAAGGGAGTTTGAATGTATGCACGAGCTCAGTTTTTCTGGACCAGATGTATCCGCCTTGTGAGACTTTTGTGGATTCTGTCACTGAATTTTTTAACAGGTCTGAACAATTCCTGAAAATATCCATCAAGATCTTCCATGGAGACAAAAACCGAAAAGGAGTTCCGGGTGGTTATTCTGTGGGCTTCTTCAATAACTCCCCTGTACAGTTCATCTCTACGCCCAACAATCCTTGTTGACCTGCCGTAAGGAAAATCCGTTGTCAGGGCATCGAAGGATCCGTCTTTAAATGGCATCTGGAGGGCATTCCCGATAACGAGGTGACCGTTACAGCCACAGAAACGCAGGTTGTTTTCAGATCCGTAAACCATCCTGCCGAGAACATCCATCCCCACGGATCTTATCCCCATCAGCTCCGCCTCTATGAGGAAACTTCCGGTTCCACACATTGGATCAACAAGAATTTCACCCCCTCTCACTCCTGTTAGATTGACAAGGGCCCTTGCCATATCAGGGAGTATAACACCGGGGAAAAAGAATGGTCTATTTTTAGGAACTCTCGCATTGAGATCTTTTCTGCGGTTCCTGAATGCGAGTTCCCCTGCTATGGCCATGTCATTAACGAGGTATACTCTTTCTATGACGTCAGGATTATCAAGGTTTATCCTGATTCCATCTCTGTAAAGAATGGCCCCGAGTTTTTTTTCAAGCTCTTCAGAGCTCTCTTTATGGAAGCCGATTTTTTTCACTCTTATGCATGCGGTGTATCCGGAAGGAACCTCAAATCTCAATCTCTGGATTTCAGATTTTGTAGCGATATCATGAACCCTGATTATCTCATGGGTGAGAGCGAGCCTTTCAACGAATGGAGGAACCTCTCCTGTGTTCACAAGCAGTACTCGGTCAGTTCTCTCAAAATCACATTTTATATCATAAGCCCCGTATAACTGTCTTATTTCCCATTCTCCGATATCCGGATGTCTGCCTGAAAGCAGAAATGCAAGTCTCATTCTTTTTTCTGTTTCTTTTCTTCTGTGAAGCTTTTGAAAAACTCGAGGAGCTCAATGGGGATCGGAAGTACAACGGTTGTTGCATTCTCAAGCGTTGCATCGGTTATGGTTCTGAGCAGTCTGAGGCTCATGGCACCCTTCGATTTTGCCATTACATCTGCAGCTTCTGCCAGTTTTTTGCTCGCCTGCAGTTCTCCATCAGCCTGGATTATCATGGCCCTTCTGTTTCTCTCCGCTTCAGCCTGGCTCGCCATTGCTCTCTGCATCTCTTTGGGAAGTTCCACATCCTTTATCTCAACCGCTGAGACCTTTATACCCCATGGATCAGTGGCCTCATCAATTATTTTCTGGAGTTTTTTATTGAGTTTCTCCCGCTCGGAAAGCAATTCATCGAGCTCCGCCTGACCGATGACACTTCTAAGTGTTGTCTGAGCTATCTGGGCGGTTGCAAGATGGAAATCCTCCACCTGAATCACCGCCCTTTCGGGATCGACAACCCTGTAATAAACCACAGCATTCACCTTAACAGTGACATTGTCACGTGTAACAACCTCCTGGGCGGGAACGTCATATGTGACAGTTCTCAGATCTACCTTCACCATTGAATCGAAAATTGGTATTATGAAAAAGAGACCCGGGCCTTTCGCCCCCACAAGCCTTCCGAGTCTGAAGATAACTCCTCTCTCGTACTCCTTCACTATTTTAATCGATGAGGAAATTATAACCAGAATTATTATTAATATTCCAAAAAGGAACGGTAGTTCCAGAGCCATTCACATCACCTAACCTTACCTTATTTTCTTCACTAATAAAGTTAATCCATCCCTTCCAGTAACGATGACCTCATCTCCCTCCTCAAGAATCTCTTCAGACCTGCCTTTCCATATCTCTCCTCTTATTTTTATGAGGCACGTGTTTCCATCCGATTCCACAACAACACCTGTTCTCCCTATCAGCTCTTCTCCTCCCACCTTCCTTCTCATTTTTTTTGCCTGAAGAATTTTGAAAAGTGCATAGCCAAAGAAAATTGCAATGACTCCCGCAGCTCCTCCAACGGCAAAAGCAAATCCGACGTAGAATGATCTTGATAACAAAGGCTCTTTTGGCAGTAGTATTGCTCCAAGGATAAAGCATACTATCGCTGCAGTTGTCAGACCTCCGTAGGTGGGTGTGAGCAATTCCGCGATGGTGAATATCACTCCTAAAATTATCAATGCTATTCCGAGAATGTTAACTTCAAACGTTCCCAGTCCATATAGGGCAAGGACTATGCATATTGCACCTATGGTTTCAGGAATATACGTTCCCGGGGATGTTATACCAAAAATCAGACCGTAGATCCCTATCAGAAGAAGTATGGCCGCTATCTGTGGATTTGAAAGTACATTGAGGATTTTCTCCTCAATTCCGGGATTATATCTTATGATGGATGGGCTGGATGTTCTGAGAACATATTCTCCACCTCTGAACCTGATCCTCATACCATCTGTTTTTTCAAAAAGCTCTGAAGTGGAGTTTGCCATAAAATCTATTACACCAAGTCTGAGTGCCTCCCTCGCAGTGAGGCTCAGGCTCTCTGTGACGAATCTCTCAGCTATATCGGTGGGTCTTCCCCTTGATTCAGCTATACCCCGGATGTATGAGGCCATGTAGTTGATTGTCTTGTTCTCAACCGGTGTCACTCCTCCCGCACCGATCTGCACGGGAGTTGCTGCGCCAACGGATGTGCCGGGTGACATGACAGCAACGTGTCCCGAAAGAAGGATGAACGATCCTGCAGATGCAGATATCGCACCACTCGGAGCCACGTACGTGATAACGGGAATCGGACTGCTGTCGATCAGCTGAATTATTTTTATTGTGGAGTCAACGAGACCTCCAGGGGTGTTGAGCACAATGAGGATTGCATCAGCGTTTTTCTGCTCTGCAAGGGCCATCGCCCTTTCAACCGAGATCACCGTTGCTGGATTTATCACACCATGAATGTTCACCTGAACTATAAGAGATCCTGAAACGGGAAAAATTGAGATGAGGATGAAGACAAGGATGAGTATCGGTTTTCTCATGAAATTCCCTCCAGAAACCTCCTGAATTCTTCCCGTGATGGAAAGTTTCTTGCACCGATCCCCGATATATTTTTTGAGGCAATCCAGTTTCCCACAAGGAGACAGGTTTTCAGTTCATACCCCATAAGATATCCATAAAGAAATCCTGTGGAAAATCCATCACCTGCACCGGTTGTATCAATAACATCCGTCCTGAAAATATCTGCCCTCACCCTCTCATTTTCTGTAAAAGCAATACTGCCCATCTCACCCTCAGTTACAACCACAATTTCAACACCAGCTCTGAGGATTTTTTCAGGATCAGTCCCAAGGTACCTCAGCTCATCACGGTTCATTATAACCATATCCGTAAGACTGAAGAGCTCTCTCAGCTTTTTAAATCCAAGTTTGGTATAGGGATACCCGGGATTGAGTGCGATTTTAACGTCCTCCCCCTCAGCGAGTCCTCCAATTTTAAGATGAAAATCGAAACTTTCCATGCATGGATAGGGGTCAAAATATAAAAGATCAAATTCCGAAAGCTCTGTTTCATCTGGATTAAGGTATTCAAGTCTGCATGAACTGCCGGGATGAACAAAGAAGGTTCTTTCACCCCCTGAGTCAACATAGCATTCCACCTTTCCTGTAAAATCTGAAACTACCGGCATTGTGGTGGTGTCAACCCCCGTTTCTCTGAAGGCCCTCAAAAACAATTCTCCATCCTCATCATTTCCCACGGGTGAGTAAAAACCACATCTCATCCCGTACAGAGATAGACCGTATATGACGTTTGCCGCAGCTCCTCCAGGGGATTTTACAGTCTTTTTTACAACAGCATGCCCCCCTCTTTCTGGATACCGATCAATAATATGGATGTAGTCCACGAGGGCGGGGCCGAATCCGGCAACACTTTTCACGATTCTATGTCTGTGCATGTGAAATAAACCTTTTATGCTGTTGTGAAGGGATAATTTTATCCACCCTCAGGGGAATTCTTATGATATGAAGGTATGGTATGGTGAAATAAAAGATGATGAATTCAGGAGAAAGTTTGACCTTGATGTAAGGAATGAAAGACCTCTTGATTTTGACCTTGTCGGGTTTGCCATAGAAAATTCAGTTTTTTCTGATAGAGATGAATACTATGAAACTCTCAGGGAACTGGCTATAAAAAACGAAGAGAGAAGAATGAAGGAAATTCTCAGAAGTGAAGATATGTTTATCATTTCACTGATAAGGGCCTATGATGATGCCCTGAAATGTGTAAACCTTCTCTCCGAGAGGCTGTATGATATAAAATCCCTTGGATATGAAGATGAGGAGAGTCCTCCTGTCGCCTGGCTTGAAGATCGGATAGAATCTCTCAAAAAACTGAGGAAGGAGCTTGAGGGGGAACTGGAGGAGAAGATGCTGGCTGTAGCTCCAAATCTCACCAGAGTTGCGGGCCATATGATAGGAGCCCGTCTCATTGAAAGGGCAGGTGGACTGAAGAGGCTTGCAATGCTACCCTCGAGCAAGATTCAGGTTATAGGGGCTGAAAGAGCTCTCTACAGAGCACTTTCAAGGGGTAAGAGGGGGAAGCCACCCAAACATGGAATCATCTATCAGCATCCCCTTGTGAGAACTCTCGGGAGAAGGGTGAGAGGGAAAATGGCCAGGTATCTTGCCGGCAAGATCTCACTTGCCGTTAGACTGGATTACTTTTCTGGAAGGATCGATGATGAGCTGGAAATGGGTCTGAAAAAAAGGTTCCATGATCTGAAAGGTGGTTCAGGATGAGAGTCATCGAGACCCGTATTCCGAATGTTTTCATTCTTGAGGTGGATGGAAGAAAATTCCTTGTGACAAGAAGTGAATATCCTCCGCACTACGGTGAGAGGAAGTTTAACGGTTTCAAAGAATGGAGGCTCAGCAGAAGTAAGCTGGGTGTACTGGTTGAAAGGGGAATTAAAATCAAAATTGAAAGGGACTGGAAGATTCTTTACCTGGGGGCTGCGTCGGGGACGACAGTAAGTCATCTTGCTGATATCGCTGATAGGGGTGTGATTTACGCTGTCGAATATGCACCCAGACCTTTTATCGGTCTGCTCAGGCTTGCAAGGGAAAGAAAAAATGTGATCCCTCTTTTAAGAAATGCGGAATTGCCGGAAAGCTACAATGGGATAGTTGAGAGGGTGGATCTTATCTATCAGGACATAGCCCAGAAGAATCAGATTGAAATTTTTGAAGAAAACGCCAGATTTTTCCTCAGGGATGGGGGTTACGGAATTATCATGGTGAAGGCAAAGAGCATGGATTCCACAGCAGATCCGAGGAAAATCTATTCAGAGGTCATGGAGAGGCTTGAGAATAACTTCAGAATTATAAATTCGGTGGATCTCGAACCGTACCATAAGGATCATATTGCCATCGAAGTTGGATACAGGTGAATCATTTTTTAAGCAAGGCGATATAGCTCACTCTGGTATACGGATGGAATTCGATATCCTCTCCCGCAATTTTCTGGAGTTCGTCCCGGGAAAAGAGGGTGCTGTTTGAGAAAAACAATCTTTCGACCAGCCCCACGACGATTCGGACAAAGAGCCTTTCGGGATCAAGCTCCTCCAGAACGATGATTCCGTCATCCCTGAGAACCCTCTTCATCTCCTTTATGGCAGTTTCGGGATCTGAAAAATGATGAAGGGCATCTGTGCAGAGTACCCTGTCCATTGAGCCGGATTTTATCGGCAGATATTCTGCCAGGCCTCTTACCGGATATTTTACGCCATTGCTCATGGCCCTTTTAAGCATTCCAATGGATTCATCAACGATTATTACGTCAGGGGAGATTCTGTGACTCAGAACACCGGTCCCTCCTCCAACATCGAGCAGTTTCTGGTTCTTTTTCAGTCTGAGATACCTGGCCAGAGGTTCAGGGTCCCTCCATTTCATGAATTTATCATAGATTTTTGCAATTCTATCGAACGACATATTGACCAGAAATCCTGATTGGTTTATAAATGTATGTAATGCGGTGTTGAGTCTGTGGAATCTGCGAAGAAAAGACCCCTGTGAGTTATAAATAGCAAGATTTTTAATGAAGTTGTATTGATGCTCAGAATGATGGGTGAAGCAGAGTACTATACAGAAAAGCGATGGGAAAACTGGATGAGGGAAATCGAGCAGGCAGACATTGATTTTGGAGATCCTGAGTCCCTGAAGGTTTTTGATAATCTTGTCAATGACATTGCCATTACCTGCTTCAAAATTATGGAAGACGTATCGAGAAGGAAATTAAAGAAAGATACTGCTATCAAAAAGATTCAGGAGATGAAAGACCTTATTTTCAGGACTCATGATTTCAGAGATGAGGATAAGAACATGATGATGGAGTTTGTCAAAAACTCCCTTTTCGCAATTCTGAACTCGGCTGAATACAGGTTGAAGGGTAAGAAGAGTACAAAAAAACCGGATGAATTGCTAAGAGAGGCCATTGAAAACGAAAGAAAGGGTGATCTCGATAAAGCCCTGGATTTAATATCAAGAATTGGTGCACACGTCCTGTCAGGAAAGGAACTCCCGGAGGCAGATATACCGGAAGAGGATCTGCTGACCCTCAACTGGTACGATGGAATTGAAACGCTCAACACCCTCCTCCTGACACTGAAAATGGATGAGGGGTAAAGTTATAATCTTTTAGTTATTTTCTCATTTCATGGAACTTGACACACTTCTGAGGATTCTGAACTCAATGGCACCTCCTGAACTGGCAGAAGAGTGGGATTCAGGAATCGGACTGATCGTCGAGGGAAAATCAGATGTAAAAAAGGCCCTCGTATCTCTGGATGTGACGAAGGAGGTTTTGAAAAGGGCTGAGGTGGCAGGAGCGGACATCGTGATTGCACACCACCCTCTTTTTTTCAGACCCGTCACCAGATTGGATGAATACACAAGGGATGTTCTCAGGATAGCTCTTGTGAACGACATATCCATTTTTGTGATGCACACAAATTACGATAGGGCAGATCATGGAATAAACGATTCCCTCGGCAGAGCTCTTGGTTTTGAGTCGTATAAAATTCCTGAGAGTGACTATCTCAGAGTTGCGGAGATGGAAGGTATGGAGGCTGAAGAACTCGCAGAATTTGTGTCTGACAGGCTTGAAACCGATGTGGTAATCTCTGGAGATGGATGGATTGAAAGGATTGGTTTTATGGGAGGAAGCGGATTGAAAGAGGAGAATATAAAGATCTTGCAGAAATATGACATCCAGGCCTTTATTTCCGGTGAACTGAGGCATGAATGCCTGAAATACGATATGGTGCTTATCGACGCAACCCATCAGGCAACGGAAACCCCGGGAATGAGAATGCTGGTTGATCGACTTCCGCTGGAGGCAGAATTTTATATTCCTGAAAGAAAATCTGTGTATATCAGGTATGAAAAGGGAAACACGGGAAAAACTGAGTAACAGGATTGTGGAAGAGTTGAAAAATAAATACGGAAAAAGGGGGGAAAAGGCAGTAAAACTTGTTGAAGAGGGAAGGGTTAAAAAATACAGGGATTTTTTTATTGTTGTCAGCAACGATGAGTATGTGGTTGAAGATGAGTTCTGCACATGCGAGGATTTTGAGTTCAGAAAGAAAGAATGTTCTCACATCCTTGCGGTAAAAATAGCCCGGGAAACGGGAAATTATGATTCATTTGATATTTTTTACATGGATTTAAATCCTGATTTTCTTAAGAGGAGAAGGAAATGAAAATAGAGCCGATTGGTTTTGTCAGGGAAAAAAATCTGATCGAAATAAAGGAGGAGTTTGCTCCCGCTCTGAATGAAATAGATAAAGTGGAGTATCTCTGGATTTTTTATATCTTCCATCTCGCAGAGGAAAAGCTTGAGGTTCACCCTCTTGGCTGTCCCGATTTAAAAAAGAGAGGGGTTTTCTCAACCAGAAGCCCTCTAAGGCCCAACAGAATCGGTATGACTCTGGTTAAGTTACGCAAGAGAAAGGAAAGATTGCTGTATGTGAGCGGGCTTGATGCAAAAGAAGGCTCACCGGTAATTGATATAAAGCCCTTTGCACCACTGTATGATATGCCATCCGGTGCCGTTTTACCGAGACAGGAAATTCTCCGGAGAATTTTGAGAGATGGTCTGGTAAAAGACTACATCGACCTTGATTTACAGCTTCAGGCAAGCGGGTTTGACATGACGCTGAGAAGTGTTTTCAGGGTCAGGGAAGGGGGACTTGTGGATTTCGATAATTCTGAAAGAAAAATTGCCGGAGTGGAGGAGATGGAATTCAGCGGAGATGTCATACATCTACCACAGGGATTCTACAGGATAGTCTACAATGAAATTGTAAAGCTTCCTCCAGATATAATGGCCATTGGCAGACCGAGAAGCTCCCTCGTGAGAAATGGGGCCAATGTTCTGACTGCTGTCTGGGATCCCGGATACGAGGGGAGGAGTGAGAGTGGACTCGTTGTTTACAATACAAAGGGAATAAGCCTGAAGAGAAATGCCAGGGTCATGCAGCTTGTGTTCATAAGACTGACGGAGGAGACAGAGAAGGCGTATGATGGAATATTCAGGAGAGAGAACATGTAGGGTTCAGAGACGGCACAACCTTTCTATGTTTCTGTGCAGGATCCTCCTCCTTTCCTTCTTCCCGGTTTCCAGCCTCATAATTTTCTCGAGCTCCTCATTCATCCTTCCAAAGGGAAGGTCTGATCCAAAGATGATCCTTTCACTGCCGATGATATTCAAAAATTTCTGGAGAGTGGGGATGGATGAAAGGGATGTGTCGAAATAAACGTTATCCTTCTCCCTAAACTCCTCGAGGAACTCAAGGGGAGCGCCTCCAAGGGCACCGAGATGGGGAACTATGATGGTTACATCCGGAAATTTTTCTGCAAAAATTTTCGTGAACTCGAACTCTTCCTCAAAAATAAGTGGAATTCCGATCATTGCTACGGCATCAGCAAATTCATTCAGCTCTTCTCTTTCAAGGACGCTGTAGTTTGATCTTGCATCCGATACTCCACACACCCAGTGCCATTTTATGGCTACATAATCCCTCCCTTCTGGGGGCACAAGATCATTTCTAACATAATATACAGGAATAAAAGATGCTTCTCCGTTGCATACGTTGATTATCCATGAATTGGCATGGGGATTTTCCACGGCCCATGAAGGAAATGGAAATACGAGACAATCGGAAATTCCAGCCTCTATCATCTCTCTTCTGACATCTTCAGGTTTTACATCCATTGACAGTGCAATTGACGGACCTATATGCACGTGGGCATTTATGATTCTCATATCCTGAGGTTCACACGCAGGATTAAAAATTTTTCATTCGGGAACAGAATTTCTGCAGGAAAAATAAAAAAATCGGGCACTTAAACCTTCAGTTCAAGGTTTATCTGTGTGCTGGGTGTGAATCCAGCTCTGCTCAG
>WAJW01000177.1 GCA_015523685.1 Archaeoglobaceae archaeon | reverse complement strand
TTGTATGGCCCTCAATGAGGGACTTCACCATATAACTCACCATGAATGAAACATCGAGAAGAAATGCAACAAGCATAGTTCTGTAATGCCTTGATATCTGCCTCTTCCTGGCAAAAAAGTAACCTGTAAAAAAAGCGAAAGTAACGAGAAATTCAAGGGTCAGGCTTACATCAGAGAATGTTCCTGCATATGTTCCGAGAAACCCCATGTTTCCCTGCAAATGAGACAATTTACTTAAATTTTTCTGAATGTGTGAGAATTACGGGAGAAAATATTTTTTATGGAATGGTTCTCCTGAAAAATGTGAAGAAACTATCACTCATGACCGACGATGGGGAGAGAGAGATCTACCTCGCAGAGGAGATACAGATCGATGTGATCCTCAATGATAAACTGATATCCAGGATAATGTGCAGTCCTCACAGAGTGGAGGAGCTTGTTCTCGGATACATCATCTCTGAGGGAATAATTGACAGAGTGCAGAGTGTGGATATCAGCAGGAGAGGCTGGAAGGTATATGTGAATGCAGATAACGTGAATCCCGATTTAACCCTCGAACTGAGGTCTTCAGGATGTGTTGGTGTTTCATGGGTTGAAAGTGAGGAGGAGAAAATCTCATCTGGGGCCAGATTCAGGTTTGAATATGTAAAAAACTCCCTATCCTGTCTCGATGCCCTTGAATACAGGAAAACCCATGGATATCATGTCGCCTGTCTTTTCAGAGATGATGGAACGATGATTACCAGGGCCACGGATGTGGGAAGGCACAACGCTGTTGACAGGGCAATCGGATCGGGAATTCTCAAAAAAGCTGATCTCCACCGGTGTTTTCTTACAATTTCCGGGAGAATTTCAAGGGGGATTGCAATGAAATGCGTGAGGGCAGGAATACCGCTGATAGCAACTAAGGCTGTTTTTCTTGATTCTGCAGTTTCTCTCGCTGAAAAAACAGATTTAACCCTGATCTCATTTCAGAATGATTACACCGCTGTCGTGAATCCATGGAGGATTTTTGACTTTCCCGTCAGGTAAAAAATATTTTAATACCTGAGAGAAATGATTGATTCAACAGGAGGTAAAAGATTGGAAATAAGAAGAACAATTTGCCAGATCTGCAAGTGTGACTGTGGCATTTTGGCCGAGATCGAGAACGGGAAAATTGTAAGGGTCAGGGGCGATCCAGAGAATCCCAACAACAGAGGAAAGCTGTGTATAAAAGGTCTGAATTCATTCAGAACCGTATATCACCCTGACAGAATAAAAAAACCCCTTATGAACGTAGGGGAGAGGGGAAATCCACAATGGAAGGAGATCTCATGGAAAAAAGCTCTTGATATTATTGCCGAAAAATTAAAGGAAATTAAGGAAGATGGAATGGAAGAATCCCTTGTTTTTCTTCATGGACCAACCGGGAGAATACTGGACAGAAGTATGGTCAAGAGGTTTGCATATGCTTTTGGAACACCAAATATCACTGGAAGCTGGTCGTACTGTGTTGGGCCTAAAGTTCTTGCCTCAAAACTTGTATTCGGGTTCCCATTCCCCACAGGAGATTTTCTCAATTCCAGGCTCATACTGCTGTGGGGCACCAACCCCGTTGTTTCCAAATTTCACAGATATCACGGAATAGTTGAGGATATCATCACCGCACGAAAAAATGGGGCAAAAATTGTCGTAATAGACCCCAGAAAATCTGAAACCGCAAAAATCTCTGACATGCATCTCAAAATCAGACCGGGGAGTGATGTGTATCTTGCTCTTGGCCTCATAAACCGGATTCTGGAGAAAAAACTGTATGATGCTGAATTTATCAGCAGGCATGTTTCCGGATTCGAAAAGCTGGAGAAATTCGTTTCGGATTTCACCCCTGAATACGTTGAATCCTTCACCGATATACCGGCGGAGACAGTTGAAGAGGTTGCAGAGCTACTTGGAACGATAAAACCCGCTGTAATAGACAGAAGAGAGGGTATACTGCATAACATCAACGGATTTCAGACCGCTCGTGCCATTGCCATCCTGTCTGCAATAACCGGAAATGTTGACATTCCCGGAGGAACCATATTCAACCCTTCCCTCAGGATAAATGATATAACCCTCAAAGAACTCCTGCCCGATAATAAAAGGACTTTCTGGTACGAAAGACACCCCCTTGCAAGCGACTGCAGTGGCATACTTTCAGACGTGATTCTATCTGAGAAACCTTACAGAATACGTGTCCTTGTCATCTTCAAATCAAATCCACTCCTGACATTGCCCAATACGGGTAAACTGATAGAAGCATTCAGGAAACTGGATTTAATCGTAACCCACGAAATATTCCTGACCGAAACATGCAACTACTCGGATATAGTGCTTCCATCATCCACCTTCTATGAGAAGGCTGAGATAGATGCGGTGCCTTTGAAAAAACTGAGATGGGTGAGAGTGAGGAGAAGGGTTATCGATCCTGCTGGTGAGGCAAAATCAGAGGCGGAATTCATGATTGAACTGGCCAGAAGATTGGGTTACGGAGACCTGTTCCCCTTCAGAAATGAGGATGAAATACTGAAGGAGCTCCTGAAGGGGACGGAAGTTGAGGATTACCCGCTGGAAGATCTTGAAAGGGGTGTTCTCCTCGAATACGAAGTTGGTTTTTACAGAAAAAATGGTTTTCCAACGCCAACAGGGAAAATTGAACTGTTCCCTGAAACACTTGTGGAAATGGGTATGGAAGAGCTTAAACCCATAACCCGCAGAGATGATTCAAAATACCCCTATCTCCTCATCACAGGTGCGAGAAGCATGCCCTATTACCATTCACAGTTCCGCAATATTGAGAACCTGAGAAAAATGCTCCCGGAACCCGTTGCAGAGGTTGGGAGGATGATCGCTGAGGAGAGGGGCATCTCCGATGGCGATCTGATAAGGATAAAAACTTCAACAGGAGAGATTGAGATAAAGGCAGGGGTTTCCGATGAAATCCATGAATCCACCGTATCCATCCCCCACGGATGGAAAGAGTGCAACGCCAATTTTCTCGTGGATGATACCGCAGTGGAGCCTCTCTCAGGGGCACCAATGTACAGGGGGATAAGATGTGATGTGAGAAGAGTGTGAGGGCAGGAATTAACCCAGATGGGAATTATATTCTCCAACATCCATTTTAAATCCCATATTTTAAATCTCATCAGATCCCCGATCCCGGACTTCAGAAAAGTATATAAATGACAATCCCATGTCCATCTCTGAATAATACTTATTATAAAGGTGATGCAAATGCCAAAGGTTAGCGTGGACATCCCCCAGCACATAATCGACGATGTGATGGAGCATGTGGGAGATGACAAAAAATTCGTCAGTTTCTCCGATGCGGTGAGAACAGCCCTGAGAAAGATGCTGGATCAGCTTGACGAGATCGACAGGAGACACGGGAGGTTGAGGGATAGATCAATTGAAATGGAGGGATCGGATGATGATTGAAATTATCGGCTGGATCATTTTAACCCTCGCAACCGTCAGCATCATCTCAGCAATTTCAGGGAAATATGGGGCCTCAATCCCAATCGGGGTTTTTGCATCACTAACCGTGACGGCAAACATAATTGCATTCAAAATAGTCTCCTTCGGAAACTTTGTCGTTCCGGCAGCTGTCATAACCTACGCATCAACCTTCCTTGTCACAGATTTCTTGAGTGAGGTTTACGGAAGAGATACCGCGGTAAAGGCTGTCTGGGCAGGCTTCCTTTCCAACATCATAATGGTTCTTTCAGTCATAATTGCGGTCAGGTGGAATCCGGCACCATTCATGAGCCCCGAAATGGTTGAATCCTTCAACACCGTACTCGGTTTTGCTCCAAGAGTCGTCATAGCTTCAATGATAGCCTTTCTCATTTCCCAGCATCATGATGTGTGGGCATTTCATTTCTGGAAAAACAGAACAGGGGGGAGATATCTGTGGCTGCGGAACAACCTCTCCACCCTCATTTCTCAGCTCATTGACACCCTGATATTCATCACCATAGCCTTCGCCGGGAAATTCCCTGCTGAAGCAATTATCGCCATGATCACCGGACAGTACATAGTAAAGGTGATAATAGCCCTCCTTGATACACCCTTCATGTATCTATGCGTCAGAATATACAGATCGTTAATTTAAAGTCTATTGGTTAATAAATCCTAAATAATCAGGCGAAGGATTTATATATTAGTGAAACCACATTATACCATGTCCCCCCTACACCCCCCACTCTTTTTTTATTTTCCCTTCCCGCTCTCGCCACTGTATTTTCAGTTTCAATTCTTCACCTATTCCGGATCCACCACATCATCCTGCATCCCGGCAGATATTCTGAATGGCATCATATTTCTCCATGGAGAACGGACAAGACTTTCTTTACTGACATTGCAAAAGTTCTTACCTTAACCTCCCCGTTCGACGATATTTCCATTGAAAGTTCGGGAAAATCATCTGGTGTGGATCTGCCAATACAATTGTTATTCCATGTGTCACAACCCGTATTATCCCTGGATAATACCGAATCAGGATTTTTAAGGCTGTTGAACAACTTTTCTGGACTTACTTCAAATATACCAGTCCATACAGAAAAGAAAGGTTCGTGGCAAAATGATCTGTCATCCACATCCACATCATGCAACTCAAAATCTGATGAGAAGAAGAGATTAATATAATGTCCGTTTCATCCCGATCAGATGAAAAACAGGAAGTTGGTCAGGGACCCCATTCATGGTTACATAGAACTGGATGATCTCATGCTCAGTATTGTGGATACACCCCAGGTTCAGAGACTGAGGAGAGTTAAACAGCTTGGATTTTCAAATCTTGTATATCCCGGAGCGAACCATACCAGATTTGAACATTCTCTTGGAACGATGCACCTTGCGGAATTATCTGTTTCAGAACTTGAGGATGAATCCTTAAGAGATGAGATGAAGATTGCAGGATTGCTCCATGACATCGCCCATCCTCCGCTATCCCATGCTTCCGAGGGACTTCTCGTCAAATATCTTGGAAAGAGACATGAAGAGATCACAAAGAAGGTAATAAATGGCCCCATTTCTGAAATTCTCGATATACATGGAATAAGCGTCAAAAAGGTTCTCAACCACATTACCGGAAAATCCAGAGAAAAGCTCATAAGCGGAGACATAGATGTTGACAGAATGGATTATCTTGTGAGGGATTCCTACTACACGGGCGTTGCCTATGGACTCTTTGATCATCTGCGCCTTCTGAGGAAAATGAGATACCACAACGGGGAATTTGTTATTGAATACGAGGGTATCAAGGCTGCAGAATCCATGCTTATATCAAGATATTTCATGTATCCAACCGTTTACTTCCATCATGTAACGAGAATCGCAAGAAAAATGTACGAGCTTGCTCTGAAACACTGCATTGAAGAGGGAGACCTCAATCCAGCGGAACTGCTCAGGATGGATGACTATGAGGTTATGTGCTATCTGAGGGAGAGGAGAGGTCTCCCGGGTGAAATGGCAAAGAGACTTGATGAGAGGAGGCTGTACAAAAGAGCTCTGTACGTTGGACCTGATAGGGTTGATGTTGACTGGTGCATGAGACAGAACCCCGAACGACTCGGGACGGAGATTGCTGACGAAGGAGGGGTTGAAGAGAGTTCCGTTATCGTTGATATCCCTGAAATCGAAAAATTAAGAGAGTTCAGAGCAAAAGTTATAACTGAATACGGTATCAAAACCCTCGAAGAAGTTTCCACCATGCCTGAATTTCTCAGAAAAGGCCACATTAACTCATGGAGAATCGGAGTGTACTGTCCTCAGGAATTGAGGGAGAGAATCGGGAGGATAGCGTCAAAAATTTTCAATGTGAAGAGATTCCCGAGACAGGCCAGACTTGACGAGGTTGTTATAGAATAATGAGAAAATTTTTCTGCATTCAGTTAAATTTACTTCCATATATTGAAATTATGAATCAGTATGGCCGGTGAATGAAATGTCAGAACTCAAAAATGCAATGAAGAAGATTGAGGACAGAATGAAGATAATTGACACACCCCTCTCTCCCGACCTCGAGGTTGTGGAACACATAAGGAAAAATGGACTGGAAAAAACCCCCCTTCTTTTTACAGATGTGGATGGGATGAAGCTGGCAACAAATTTTGTTTCCACAAGAGATCTCCTCTGTGATTTTCTGGATATAAAGAAAGAGGAGCTTGCACGGAAACTTTCTGGGCTGAAACCTGTCGAACCAAAAAAAGCTGTTCCCATCAAAAACATGAATGAGACAAAGGCCGATCTGGAGAAACTTCCCATACTCAGGTATTTCGAGGGGGATGGGGGGAGATACATAACTGCTGGAATCGTATGTTCGCAGTTCGATGGAATCCATAATCTAAGTGTCCACAGGATTATGATCATCTCAAGAAACGAAGGAGCGATCAGGCTTGTTCCTCCCAGACATCTCTATACCCTTTACAGAAAATCCATCGATCGAGGCGAAGATCTCAGGGTGAGTGTTGTTATAGGGGCACATCCCCTCGCCCTGTTTGCTGCATCCACCAGAACTCCGCTGGGCGGGGAAATGGCATATTTAACCGCATTAAAAAGAGATTTTGTTCCGGTTTATGGAAAGAACCTCATCCCCATACCCGGAGGAGATATAGTTCTTGAGGGTAAAATAACCTCTGAAACGGTTCCCGAAGGACCTTTTGTTGATATCACAGGAACATACGACAGGGTCAGAGATGAGCCTGTGATCCGGTTTGAGAGAATGTATCTCAGCGATGATCCGATCTACTATTCCATAACTCCGGGCATGCCTGAACATCAGATTCTGATGGGTATTCCATATGAGCGTGTCATTTACAGCGAGGTCTCAAAGGTTTGCAATGTGGTCAATGCCGTGATGACTCCCGGGTCCAGGCACTACCTCCATGCCATCGTGCAGATCAAAAAGATGGCAGAGGGTGATGGAAAAAATGCTATCCTCGCTTCCTTTACAGCACATCCGAGCCTGAAACATGTTGTTGTTGTGGATGATGACATAGATATTTTCAGCGGAGAGGATGTGGAGTATGCGATGGCAACGAGATTCAGAGGAGACAGGGACCTTGTTGTTATCAGGGGCGTGCGTGGATCATCTCTCGATCCAACTGCCGATGAAGATGGAACAACAACAAAACTCGGCTTTGACGCAACAAAAACACTTAAAGATGAGGAAAAATTCGGAAGGGTAATCTGATGTATCTCACTTTGGATGAGGAAAGGGCACTTGAAGGAGAGTATGGGGAGACCGTAAGGAAAAGCATGGAGATTCTTGTTGCCCTCGGAAAGATTTACAGTGCAGACAGACTGATAGAGGTGGAGAGTGTCCAGATATCCGGCATCTCGTACAGAAACATTGGAGACCCGGGGATAGAATGGCTTGAGAGTCTCAACGCCCGTGTCAGGGTTCCGACACTTATAAACCCTGCAGGTATGGACATTCACAGATGGCAGGATATGGGGATAACCGAGGAATTTGCCAGAAAGCAGATGAGAATTCTCAACGCTCTGAAAAAAATTGGAGCAAAACCAGAATTAACGTGCACTCCCTATTACATACTGAAGCCCTCAAAGGGTGATCATCTGGCATGGAGCGAATCTTCTGCGGTGATATATGCCAATTCCGTGATTGGAGCAAGAACGAACAGAGAAGGGGGTCCATCTGCTATTGCCTCTGCCCTGACGGGAAAAACTCCGAGATATGGAATGCACATCAGGGAAAACAGGGCTCCCGATGTCATCGTTGATGTAAATTTGAAACTCAAATCTCATGAGTACTCTCTTCTGGGCTATATGATAGGAGAGGAGGTGGGAGATAGAATACCTCTGTTTATTATGAAGGGCAGACCATCCGAAGAGGATATGAAAAGCCTTGGGGCTGGTCTTGCATCTACAGGTGGAATTCCCATGTTTCATGTTAAAGATGTTACACCTGAGTCGAATGAATTTGATATGCCAAAGGAAAGGATGGTTGTTGAAAATCTTGAAAACCCCCAGGGATGTGAAGATCCGGATCTCATTGCCATTGGCTGTCCGCATCTATCCGGGAGAGAGCTAAAAAAGATCTCGAACCTCCTGAACCGGAAGGTGAAAAAAGAGCTGTGGATCTTCACCTCTAGATATGTCAGGAACAGAATTCCTGAGGTGATCAGAAAAATTGAGATGTCAGGAGCCAGGGTATATACCGATACATGCATGGTTGTTTCACCGGCAACAGAAAGATTCGGGTGTGTCATGGTAAATTCTGGAAAAGCGCTGTGCTACCTGCCCAAACTCTCAGGATTGAGAGTCAAATTTGGCTCCCTTGAGGAATGTGTTGAGGAGGCCATGAAATGATACTCAGGGGAAGGGTTCTTGTGAAAGGGGTCGCAGAGGGAGAGGCTGTTGTCAGCAGAAAGAGGATCTCATTTCTGGGTGATATCGACCCGGAGACGGGTGAGGTAACGGACAGAAATAGTGACATTTCTGGAGAGAGCGTATCGGGAAAGATTCTGGTTTTTCCCGGTGGAAGAGGATCTACAGTCGGTTCATACATAATATACAGAATGAAAAAAAACAGCACCGCACCTCTTGCGATTATCAATGATGTGAGCGAACCCATAATAGCTGTTGGCGCAGTCATTGCAGAGATACCACTTATGGATTCCCTGAGAGACGATTCGGGAAAAAGGGTTGATCCATCCAGCGTTATTTCAAGTGGTGATCACGTTCACGTTAATTCAAATGAGGGGTGGTTGAATATTGAACGATGATATTCACTCAATAATCACGGAAAACTTCAACGTATATCTTGTGGAAGAACTGAGGGGGAAGAGAAGATACTACATAATCCCTGGCAGGAGAGATGAGATGGTGGTGGCTATCAATGAGGTCTGGAGGGAAGCGTACAGGAAGGGTATTCATCTGGGTCTGAAAGAGAAGAATGGAGAGCTCATAATTGAGGTTTCAGAAAAAACTGGAAGGGAGAGAATTGAGATAAATATAATTCTGGCTGTTGCAACTTTCTTCACCACCGCATTCATGGGAGCCCTTCTCGCCGGTGTCAACCCTCTTGAAAGCATCCATAACTTTGCAAAGGGCCTTCCCTTCTCCATATCCCTCATGACCGTTCTCGGGTCTCACGAGCTTGGCCATTACGTAATGGCAAAAAAAAGAGGTATGAAAACTTCTCTCCCCTACTTCATACCCTTTCCATCTCTTATAGGAACCCTCGGTGCGGTGATAAAACACAAGGGGCCGATACCGGATAGAAAGGCCCTCTTTGATGTGGGTGCAGCAGGGCCCCTCACGGGGATTGTGATTGCGATCATAATATCCGCAATCGGGCTTTCACTTCCCTCACCACCTCCGGTTTCCAAGGGTGAAACTCTCCTTATCGGACTGCCACCGCTTTTTATCGGAATATCCATTCTGGTAAGGGGAAGTATTCCTCAGATCATGCATCCAGTTGCATTTGCCGGATGGATAGGTCTTTTTGTAACCCTCTTGAATCTGATTCCCGTAGGTCAGCTTGATGGAGGTCATGTACTAAGAGCAATGATAGGTGAGAGGGCCGAAAAGATTTCGAGAATTTTCCCTCTTTTCCTGATTCTCATAGGAATAGCCTCAGGCTATCTGACGGGATATTCATCATCCATCTGGATATTCTGGGGGATATTCACCATGTTTTTTTCCATGCAACCTCATCCGCCACCCCTTGATGACAGATCAGATGTGGGTAGAAAGAGGATCCTCGCCGGTATAATTCTCTTCATCCTTGGCATGCTGTGCTTCACGCCTGTTCCCATTGCCTACGGTGCATCCCCATGAGACGGAATAAAAATCTTGAAAGGCGGATTGCCGATGAAAGGATTATTTTGCTCATGAAACTTGCCGAAAAAGAGGCAATATCAAATCCTGAAAGGGCAAGAAGGTATGTCACAATGGCAAGGAGGATTGCGATGAAATACAGGAGAAAAATGCCCTCTGAATACAGGAGGCGATTCTGTAAAAAATGTTTCTCTTTCTTTACAACATCCAACTGCAGAATAAGGATAAGGAGAGGCATTAAATCCATTCTCTGTTTGAACTGTGGATGGCGGAGAAGAATACCTTACAGAAGATGACTTCTAACTCAATTTTTCGTAAGGTGTAACAAAAAGGTAATCTTAAATACGTCAACGTATCCTACTCCTTCTCATGACCGAAAAAACCGAATTTCAGGATGTAATATATGACAAAAACTGGCACGACTACACCGCCATGATTGCGATCAACAGACCTGAAGAATACAACTCATATACAGTCACCACCCTCAGAGAAATGGTCGCTGCACTGGAAGATGCAATGTGGGATGACAGGATTCAGTTCATTGTGCTCACAGGAGCGGGAGATAAAGCATTCTGTACTGGAGGCAACATACACGAGTACGCGGAGGAGTACAACAGGAAACCATGGGATTTCTGGAAATGGGGCGAGATTTACGCAAGAGTCTTCGATATGATAATGCATTGCGGAAAACCCGTGATAGCCAGAGTGAATGGCGTTACAGCAGGAGGTGGGTTTGAGTTTGTTGCTGCCTGTGATCTCGCGGTTGCAGCAGACCATGCGAAGTTCATTTCACCTGGCCCGAGAGTCGGAATGACCTCAATCGGTGGTCTTTCTCAGTGGCTTCCTCTTCACATGGGACTTAAGAGAACCGCTGAAATAGTAATGCTCAGTTCGGAAATAGATGCAAAGCAGGCCCTTGACTGGGGTGTTGTTAATGCGGTCGTTCCCCCTGAAAAGCTGGATGAGAAGGTCAAAGAGATGATAGACAGAATGATCGAGCTCTCTCCATCAAGCCTCTGGTACTTCAAGGTCCATCTGAACTGGTGGAGAGAACTCATATGGAGACTCACATGGGAACACGGCAAGGCATGGTTCTCCCTCAACATCGGTTCAATGGAGCCCTCTGAAGGCCTGTGGGCATTCAAGGAGAGGAGACCGAGGAACATGAAGGGTATCAGAGACTTCATTGCTGAAGGAGGAGACCCCAGATATCCGTTTGGACCCTATCTGGGGGAGTGTAAAAAATGCGGGACAAAGTACCTACCACTGAACTCGAAGTTCTGCATTAACTGCGGGGAAAAAATCGAATAATCCCCCTATTTTTATTATCTGAATATCAGGCCCCTTCTCTCGATATCGTTCAGTATCCTGATGACCTCTTCATCGCTCATGTCATGGAAATCCCGATAATAGTTCGCAACTGCGAAGGGGGTAAATTTCTCAATTTTAAGTACCACAACCTCATCAGCATACTCGGACAGGAGCTTCAGCGTGGATTCGGGTGCACAGGGAGCGGATAGTATGACCTCTTCTGCTCCATTTCGCCTGACAAGATAAGATGTGGCTATCGCGGTGTACCCTGTGGCAAATCCATCATCAATCACTGTTACCCTTCTTCCACCGAAATCCGGCAATCCTCCTTTTCTATACAATCTCATCCTTCTCCTGACCTCAGAGAGCACCCTCTCAGAAATCCGTGAGATCTCTTCAGGATCTATCCAATTTCTCTTGACCATCTGATCATTGATGTGCAGAGAGCCATCCTCCGCTATCGCTCCAAATCCCATCTCAGGGCTCCACGGAACGGGGAGCTTTCTCACTCCCACAACGGTCATTCGGTTATTCAGATTGATGGAAACTGGACGGGCCACCGCAACTCCTCCCCGTGGAATTGCGACTATTACTGTATCTGAAGAAGAATAATCCTTCAACTTCTCTGAAAGCTTCTCACCCGCATGAAATCTATCTCTGAAGATCATAAAGCCACATCCTCAATTTCTGAATAATATGGTTTTGATCTTAAGTGTCTTCTCATGCCCCATCCCATTCGTATTCATCCATTATGTTCTCATCACCTTCTGGATATGCTCATATTTACCTGAGTGATTATCCCAGACCTGTTTTCCCTGCAGGAAAAACCGAATTCCAAAGTGCTTTAACCCAACCGGATACCATATGATCCATCCGCAAGATATATATACTCTCTCACAATCCGTGGTCTTCTGAAATAAAAAACCCGAGGCGAAATCAATATATACCCCTACCGCAAGACAGATATATTCGCAAAAGATGGGTAAGTCGTAATGTTTATATTCACCTTCGAGATGTAAGTTTGATGCCGTGGAACCGGCACGGGCCCTGAGATGAGGTTGATCCTCGAGATGAAGGGTTGCTTCCCCTCCACGGCAAATCTGATGGGGACGCAATGCGAATTGCGTCTGACGTGGGCTTGTTGACAGGACATATCCGACCAGTGTGCATGAGGGATATATTCACCCTCCCCCGCACAATTCTGGTTGATCCTGCCAGAGGCCACTGCTATCGGAGTCCGACTAAGCCATGCGAGTCATGGGGTGCTCGCACCCTTCGGGGTGCGATCACACCGGCGGACGACTCAGTAACACGTGGACAACCTGCCCTCGGGAGGGGGATAACCCCGGGAAACTGGGGCTAATACCC
>WAJW01000176.1 GCA_015523685.1 Archaeoglobaceae archaeon | reverse complement strand
TTCTTTGAAGACCTTAGAGAATGTCGTTCAAGGGGAATTACCGGATTTCCAACTTTTCTTATTCAGAATTCCATGGGGCAGGAAATCCTCTTCCATGGATATCATAAATTCGAAAGTTTCGAGTCGGCTTTCAGGGAGCTCGCAGGCAACATCCTTGAACCGAATCCAATCAAGGTGGATAACCAGAGCATTCTTGCCTTTATCAGGAAATATGGAAAAGTTGCACCTAAGGAAGTTTCTGAAGTCTTTGATATCGGTGAAGAATCAGCGATAAACTGGCTGGTTCAGCTTAAAAGAAAAGGATATTTGAAAGAACAAAAAGCAGGGAATGGTTTCTTCTATTTGATAAGGAATCCTTTTGCATGCGATTCAGATAGGGGAATATGTTCGATCTAGCTCATATCCATCAGCTTCCTAAAGATCTCCTTCCTCCTTGAGAGTAAATTAACTATAAGATTGTCCAGTATTTTCAGATGAGCCCTTATCTCTATCGCATTATCTTGCACATCTATCAGCCTAGCCATTTGCAATAATTCCCCGATTATGGATCTGTCAGAATATTTGCGGATGGTTGAAAATACACGCTTGAATTCATTTTCATCCTTTAGTATTGAAATAAAATCTCTGAACGATTTCTCCAACCACTCTTGATCTTTCAGCAATTCCATAACTATATAGTAATAAAGGGAGGGGTCCTGTTCCACCATTCTGGAAACAAGCTGATGCATGATTCTTGCCAGAGGAGAGGCCATCGAAATATTTTCTATTGATCCTCTCTCAATCATGAGATAGGCATTGAACATCAGGAGTAGATGGGGTAGGGCCTGCAAAAGTTTCATCTCTTTCTCATGCTCTTCCAGGGTAAGAAAATGTAATTTTGCTCCTCCATGTTTAAGCATATCCAGCAGATATTCTGCTCTTTCATCAGGAACATCTCCCACCACGATGATGTGACCTCCAGTTACCTGTGAACCAGGGCCAAACATAGGATGTAGTGATAAAATCGGATTGCCCAGTTTATATAGTGGCTCGGCCATTGATTTAACAGATGACACATCCACGAGCAAAGCATCTTTTTTGAAATTTAATCTCACCACATCTTTAATAGACTGCATTGGTACTGAAATAAGGATTATATCAAACGCATCTATCTGATTGGCATTGATAGTGGATCGTTCGTCTAAACAATCATAGCTTTCAACTTTCAATCCGAATTCCCTGAAAAATTCACCAAACAAACTCCCAATTCCACCATTACCCACCACAAGCATTTTCATTTCTGAATATCTGCAAGTTCTTTGCTTACGAAATATATGGCTCCCTCCAGTTAAAGCTCCTCAATTAAACAAGTTGGTTCATACTTTTTATTAGGTATCTTCTATCGCACATAGGAAAGGTGAACGTTTTGGAAAGTTAACCACATGAGTTACCTTATTTTAACCGACAACCATGCTCTTTCCATGGATCATCTCCATTGCCGCCTCTACAGGCCAGTTTTCATGGACGATTCTCCTTATGGCTTTTGCGATCCTTTCTGGATTTTTATGCTGGAATACGTTTCTACCTATGGCCACACCTCCTGCACCGGCCTCGATAGCCTCGTGAATCATATTCAAAAGATCTCTATCCGAATTTACCTTGGGACCTCCGGCTATCACAACAGGAACGGGGCATCCATCCACAACTTCCGCGAAGCTCTCTATACTCCCTGTGTAGTTTGTTTTGATAATGTCTGCTCCAAGCTCAGCTCCAATTCGTGCAGCATGTTTAACCACATTAACATCATGCTCATGCTTTATCTTCTCACCTCTCGGGTACATCATGGCAATCAGTGGTATACTCCATTCGTCTGCTTCCCTTGCAGTTTTTCCGAGAATTTCAAGTTGTCTGCTCTCAGTATCTGAGCCGACATTTACATGGATACTAATTGCATCAGCACCTATTTTTATGGCCTCATCGACCTCCGCAACTATTACCTTATCGTTGGGGTCTTTTCCAAGGACAGTCGATGCACTCATATGCATTATTAGCCCAATCTTGGTTTGATCAGCCACCTTTTTTGCAATTCCTTTATGAAGGATCACAGCATCAGCGTGGATCAAATTCAGAGTTTTCTCGATCACTTCTATCCCCTTAATTGGACCCACTGTCACCCCATGGTCCATAGGCACTATTACTGCTCTTCCGCTTTTTTCATTTACCAGTTTTTTCATTCTTCTTCTTTTTCCAGTTTCCATTTAGCACACCTCCTTTTTATTTTTGGTTTATATATTTTTTAAAAAAAACATTTAAAGAGGATTAAAAACAAACAAAGCCTATGCTGAATATCAGTAGCTAAACCAATAAGAGAAATAACTAAACCAGAAACCCTTTGTTCGAGGTTCTTTCACTTTGCTAATGTTTGTCATACTCACCCATTACCTTTCAGTTCTTATATATATAAGTTTCGGTTTTTAACAATCCAGGTTGTCCGTAATACACTTAATTTTTTCCAGGAGTTTCTGTTTACTTATTTCATAGCTAACTTGAGTTCCCTGAGTTTATTTTCAATTTTCACAGTTGCATTTTTGGCATACCTCTCTATAATTTCAACAAGAGCACTTCCCACAACAATTCCATCAGCTCCTGCTTTTATTAACTCAGAAACATGTTCGGGCTTTGAAATACCAAATCCCACTGCCAGTGGTTTTTTACAGATCTTCCTCGCCCTTCTGATGAGATAGAAAGCAAGTTTTGAAACATCTTGCCTTATACCAGTAGTACCGTAGGCGGACACAAGATAAACAAATGCAGAGCTGATTTCATCTATTGTCTTCAACCTCTCCATTGGGGTGTTTGGAGCAGCAAAAAATATGGTAGCCATTTCATACATTCCGCAGACATCTAAATATGCTTTAGCTTCTTCCACTGGAAGATCTGCGATTACCATTCCATCCACTCCAGCTTCTTTTGCATCCCTCACAAATTTCTCTATACCTCTGACGTAAATTGGATTGTAATAACTCATGAGGACAACGGGAGTATCTGAAAACTTTCTGAATTCTTCCACAATCCCTAAAACATTCTGAACTCCGGTTCCTGATTCCAGTGCCCTTATATTTGCCTTCTGAATGGTCTTTCCATCCATCACCGGATCACTGAATGGTATCCCGAGCTCGATAACATCTGCATATTTATCAAGAGTTAGCATAAAATTCAAAGTCGCATTTAAATCAGGATCTCCCGCTGTTATGTAAGTTATCAGAGCAGGCCTGTGGATCATTTTAAAGCCCCCATAACTATTTCAAGATCCTTATCTCCTCTTCCTGAAAGATTGACCACGACTATTTCATCCTTCTCCATCTCCTCAGCAAGCTCAATTGCAAGAGCCAAAGCATGAGCTGATTCAAGAGCTGGAAGAATACCTTCGGTCCTGGAAAGTTCCAGATAAGCCTTTAACGCCTGTTTATCACCAATTGCAGTGTACTCTGCTCTTTCGGTTTCCCTGAACCAGGCATGTTCAGGTCCTACACCCGGATAGTCCAGTCCTGGGGCTATGCTGTGTGTACCTGCAATCTGACCGTCTTCATCCTGTAAGAAATATGAGAGCATTCCATGCATAACACCCTTTCTCCCCATACACAGTGATGCTGAATGTTGACCAATACCCATCCCTTTGCCTCCTGCTTCAACACCAATGAGCCTCACTGATCTATCCCCCACGAAGGGGTGGAATATTCCGATAGCATTGCTTCCTCCACCAACACATGCCACAACCGCATCCGGTAAAGAACCTTCAATCTCAAGTAACTGTTTTTTCGTTTCAATTCCAATAACAGACTGAAAATCCCTGACCATCGCTGGATAGGGGTGCGGTCCCACCACAGAACCGATGAGGTAGTGTGTGTATTCAAAGCTGGATGCCCAGTCTCTGAGAACCTCATTTATTGCATCTTTCAGTGTCTTTGAACCACTGTCAACTGGAATAACCTCTGCCCCCAATAACTTCATTCTGAAAACGTTCATCTTCTGTCTTTCAACATCTTCAGCACCCATATAAACATCCACTTTCATACCCAGAAGAGTTCCAGCCATTGCGGTTGCAACTCCATGCTGGCCCGCTCCGGTCTCCGCTATTAATCGAACCTTGCCCATATAATCTGCAAGTAGAGCCTGCCCAATTGTGTTGTTAATTTTATGTGCTCCTCCATGAAGAATATCCTCACGCTTTAGATATATCCTGGCTCCACCAATTTTTTCCGTGAGATTCTTTGCAAAATAGAGGGGGGTTGGTCTGCCGGCAAAATTTTTTAAATAATAATCCAGTTTTTCTCTGAACTCTATATCATCTTTAAGTCTACGATAGGTCCCCTGGAGTTCTCTGAGTGGTTGAATCAGAATTTCCGGAACGAACTGTCCTCCAAATTCACCAAATTTCATAATATCACTCATTTATTATTAATGGCCTATAATTTTTTAACTTTTGTTAATGTATTCCTCATACCAGTTCTCCATCAGCTGAAATCCTTCTGGAGTCAGAACACTTTCTGGATGAAACTGGACACCCTCTAATGGTCTTTTTCTATGTCTCACCGCCATGATTATCCCATCTGAAGTCCTAGCAGAAATTTTGAAAATTGAAGGTGGGTTTTCCACAACCAGTGAATGATATCTTCCGGCTTTCAGAGGGTTTGGCAATCCTCTGAAGATTGTCTCTCCGTCATGATATATCTCTGAAACCTTACCGTGAACGGGGCCCGATGGACTCAACCCTATTTCAGCACCGTATGCAAATCCAAGAGCCTGATGTCCAAGACATATACCCAGCACAGGGATTTCCACAAAGTTTTTTATGATCTCCATACAGTTTCCCACATCTTTTTTCCGTCGTGGAGTACCCGGTCCCGGAGAGATTACAATTCCTTCCAGATTGTTGAATTTTTTCATGAGAAGTGTTGGAGCGATGGTATTGGGTACAACTCTCACATCCGGATCTATTTTCGATAAATATTCCACAAGATTCCATACAAAGGAATCCCTGTTGTCTATGACAACTATCGTCATTTCACCACCTCAAGGCTTTTTTTACACCTGCCATTTTCTGTTCAGTCTCATAAAATTCCTTTTCTGGAACTGAATCCGCCACAATCCCTGCTCCCGCCCTTAGAGTGGCAATCATCCTATTAGAATCATAAACACAGGTTCTGATCGCTATTGCGAAATCTGCATTTCCATTAATCGAGAAATAGCCAACTGCACCACCATAAATCCCCCTTGGAGACCTTTCAAGGCTGTTGATGAGCTCTATGGCTCTGTGTTTCGGTGCTCCAGTTACTGTTCCAGCTGGGAAGCCAGCTTCCACCGCATCAAATTGATCTCTGTTGCTTTCAAGCTCTCCCTCTACAGTACTTTCAATATGCTGGACTTGGGAATATTTTATTACCCTCATAAAATCTTTCAATTTAACACTTCCTGGTTTGGATACTTTCCTGACATCATTGCGAGCAAGATCAACCAGCATTACATGTTCTGCCCTTTCCTTCTCATTTTCCAGCAGTTTTCTGGCAAGTTCTTCATCCTCCCTTCTGTTTCTTCCTCTTGGACATGTTCCGGCTATAGGGTTTATGACCACTCTCCCATTATGAACACTCACCAGAGTTTCAGGACTTGATCCTGCAATATACAGAGGTCGAAAGTCAAGGAAGAACATGTAAGGGCTTGGGTTAAGCAATCTCAGTCTTTTGTACACATTCCATATATCCCCCTCATAATAAAAATCAAGTTTCCTGGAAATAACAAGCTGGAATACATCTCCGTTTATTATGTATTCCTTGGCCTTTTCCACTTTTCCCATAAATTCTTTCTTATCCATATCCTCCGTGACAAATCGGCAAATTTCTTTTTTCCCTCTTTCACCAGATTTTCTGAATCCTTCATATTTGATAGAATCCCTCTCTCCGAGTTGAACGTTATACATCCTCTTCATCCTGTGATCCAGAACCACCACCTGATCATAAAAAGCGAATTCAGCCAGAACGTTCCCACTTTTTTGACCCTTTCTAATTCCTCCCTTCACTTTATTTGCGGCCTCATAAGATATATATCCAACAAGACCTCCCAGAAATACAGGAGCATCGTTGCCAAAATCCGGTAAAGAGACATTTTTCAGCTCTTTTTTAACCCCTTCCGTAACCATTCTGAGAGTGTTGAAGGGATTTCCATCTGCATTTTCCATACCATCTCGAATACTGTCAATCAGATACTCGTCTCCAGTAATCTCCACATCTCTCTCCATTACTTTTATTCTGAAGATTGGATCTCCTCCAATGAAAGTGAACCTGCCTTTTTTCTCCATCTTCTCTCTGGATTCCAGTATAAAAGGTGATTCGAGCATCTTGAACCTGTCATATACATCCATCACCTTCATATAAGGCATTTCAGTGATCCTGATTCGGAGACTCAAAGTTTCTCACCTCTTTTACAAAGGCTGAAATCTTCTCTCCATCTTTTTTTCCATCCGTTTCCACTCCTGAAGAAACATCAATCCCTGCTGGATGGAGGCAAAGAGCCTGTTGTACATTTTTTTGGTTTAATCCACCTGCAAGAAACACGGGGATTTTGGCTCTCTCTATAACTATCTGGCTGACCCTCCAGTCATGAGATATGCCGCTTCCCCCTTCATTGTGATTTGTATCCAGGACAAGCCCATCAATCTCGTATCTTTTCTGCAAAAACAGAAGTTTTTTTGCCTTCATCTCTGGATTTTCGGCTTTTATTGGAACTTTCAGTACTTTAAAAATCTTTCCAGAAAAATTCTCTTTTATCCTCTCTACTTCCTCAGGAGTGATGTCTCCATGAAGCTGAACTGCATCTGGTTTTATGTGCCTTATGTATTCTAAGATCTCTTCTGGAGATGGTGAAGTTGTCACTAGGAAGCTGATCAGACCCTTATCTCTTGCCATGAATGCCAGCTCCTTTGCTCTGGAAATCGGGATTCTTCTTTTCGATTTTACTCTTCCAACTACAAATCCTGTTCCATCCACTCCGCTCTTGCTGAGAATTTTGATATCCCTTTCATCTTTAATCCCGCATATCTTGATAAAAACATGGCCTTTAGGAAATTCGGACATTTCCACACCTCAGGTCTTTGTAATATTTCATGATCCTTCTAACATGTTTCAATATGGTACCATCATCAAACCCCTGTCTGCAGGCCTCTATCCCATCCTCTATGCTCTTAACCCTCTCACTCGCGTACAGAGCTACTCCTGAGTTCATAAGTATAAAATCCCTCACAGGCCCTTCCCGACCAGATAGCGCCTCCATAATAACTTTCCTGTTGTATCTGCTGTCTCTACCAGTAAGATCCCTTAATTTTCTTCTTTTAAGCCCAAAATCTTCTGGGTGGATGGTGTACTTATCAATCGTTTTTCTGACCTCCCACACCTCTGTTGTTCCGGCCACCGACACCTCATCCAGCCCTGAGCCATGAACCACCAGTCCTCTGGTTCCAAGCATTGCCATAGATTCAGCAATTAGCTCACATAGATCAGGGCTGAAAACTCCAATGAGCTGATAATCTGGCTTTACAGGATTTGATAATGGTCCCAGCAGGTTGAAAACCGTAGGCACTTTCAGGGCCCTCCTCACTCCTGAGACTCTGGAAACAGTTTTATGAACTACAGGTGCATAAAGAAAGGAGAAACCTATTTCCTGAAGTGTCAATTTTAACATACTGGCGGTCAATGCAGGCTGAATGCCCATCTCTCTCAGCAGATCTGCACTTCCACACTTGGAGGTTATACCAGTATTCCCGTGCTTGGCAACAGGAATGAAACATGACAAAACAAATGCTGATGCAGTACTCACATTTATGGTATTATAACCATCTCCCCCTGTGCCACAGGTGTCCGCCACATTCATATGGACATCCATATTTCCTGCCATGTCCCTCAAAGCCCTTGCAAATCCTGTGAGTTCTTCTGATGTGATACGCTTTGTTTGCAAAGCTGATAGCACCGCTGCAATTTCGACCTCACTTGCAGTTATCATTCGCTTTAATAGATGTTCAGCTTCTTCCATACTGAGATTCTCTCTTGACATTAGCTTGCTTAATGCCATTGAAACCATTATATCGCCTCCACAAAAGATTTTACAGTTTTTTCCAAGTTACCAGACTGCATAAAAACCGTACCAATTAAAACCGCATCCACACACTTTAAGGCTCTTTTAAGGTCCTCAATTGTTCTTATTCCACTCTCACTGACCTTTATAACACCCTCTTTTACAAAGCCTGCAAGTCGCTCTGTAATTTCTACAGATCCATCATCAACTTCAAGCTTTGATATGTTCCTGTTGTTTATACCTATCATAGTTGTGTTAGTTTCGTTCGCTATTCTCACATCTTCTATACTGTGCACTTCTACAAGGGTGTCCAGGCCATGTTCTAAAGAAAAATCCACGTACTCGGCAGTTTTTTCACCTAAAAGTCCTGATATGAGTAGAATTGCTGACGCCTCTGCTTCAGAAGTCCTTTCTACTTCAGATTTTTCCAGGATGAAGTCTTTTCGCAAAACAGGAAGTTCTGAACTCTTACATATATTCCTGAAGGTTGCAAAATCTCCTTTAAACTCTTTTGCAGTTATGTATGATATTCCTGCTGCTCCAGATCTTTCATAAGATTTTAATATCTCCAGCGGGTTCCTTTTCCCAAGCAAATCTCCATGTTTGGGTGAATATACTTTGATCTCTGCAATTATTGTATTGGTTTTCATGCTTCCTTCGAGGGAGTGAGCGAACCTCATAGCTCTCCCTCCTCGGGTGGTAACTCTGCTGCACGTCTGGAATACAATTTCCGAAACAGAAATGGTTTATTAAAAAATCCAGCTATATGGCTAAGAATGCAGGTAAAGCCTGCAATTTTATCCAAAAAAAACTCCTTAAGACATGTCAGCAATTCAGTCGGCAATCTCTGGTAAGACAATATGTATAATCTAAATAGCCCTGGCGGGCCAAACACATTCACCCCTGTTTCCTTTCATTCTCCTCATTCCCAATCCCCGCTATTGGAGAACATATATGGTATTTAAATCTTTTTATTTGTGTTTATACTTAAAGAATGGTATTGTACTTCTTATTATGGAACAAACCTTTTATCCAGGAATATTCATTAGAATTATTACAAGGCAAAGTGGACTGGAAGCTAAGGTCTTGATTTCAAAAAATCTACGAAAAACACTTCACAGCATTTTTATCGCATATATGCATCTGGCTACTAAAAACCATCGGTTAAACCATATAGATGGGTAAAATCCAAGTAAATGGAAGTTATATTAAGTAAATGATCGTATAATCTTCGATGCCAATGATTAAAAAGTCCAGAAGATTTGTCAAGATTGAAATAATCGAATTTATCTTCTTAGACCCATCTCAGGAAATATAATTGAAAGA
>WAJW01000175.1 GCA_015523685.1 Archaeoglobaceae archaeon | reverse complement strand
GCTATGGAGTTCTTCAGGTCTATAACCCTCCCCACCACAACATCTCCCCTGTTGAGGAGAGGCAGTGGATTCGTGCTGGGTATAACGTAGATGCTCTTATCCTTTTTTATCGAAACTTTCCCTGCAACGGATGCATAGAGATTTCCTCTTTCTTCATAAACTCCAAATCCCGGAGTAAACTCCTCGCTTGTTCCCAGAAGATCTCCGGGCATTACCAGTTTTTCTTCTTCCATTTCTCACACTCTCTCTATTCTGAACAATTCAACATCTATATATCTGACATCTTTTCGATGGAACTTATAAATTTTTTTCATTGGTATCTTCAATTCCATGAAATCCGTTATTCTGGAGGGGAAGATAAACTTTTCCACAAACAATCTGCTACCTGCACTGTGTATTGTGTAAATGACATTCCCAATCTCCATAGCCTTATCCAGAAAAATCCTGTCTGCATGCCTCTTTTTAATACCGAATGGAGGATTCATTATGACGGTGTCAGCTCTACCTCCTACATCCCTTATATCCGATACTCTGAACTCCACATCAAGACCCAATTTTCTGGCATTTCTGCGTGCTACTGCAATTGCCTTCGGATCAATGTCAAATCCCACCACATTTTTTGCTCCGAGAATCTTCGCCCCTATGGCCAGAATTCCGGTTCCGCATCCCAGATCGTACACCGTACCCTCGAGGTCACCTTTAAGCCCTGCAAAAATCAGGAGTTCCGATGCGAGAGGTGGGGGTGTCTGATACTGCTCAAGCTCCACTTCCGGATATCTGAAGCTTTCAAGTGATTCGAGGATGATCTCCAGTTCTTTTTTCTTCATTTTCCACTTTCCCTCAGTATACCCCGCGCCGCAATCATCCCGGTGCATCCTGCAGTAACAAAACCCCTGCTCAATCCGGCTCCATCTCCCGCAACAAAAAGTCCATTGATGTCTGTTTCAAGGTATTTGCCGGTTTTAACCCGCATGGCCGAGAATTTTATCTCTGGAGCATAAAGAAGGGTTGAGTCCGAAGCAACACCCTCCACAACCCTGTCCAGCATCTCAAGACCCTCTATTATGTCCGTGACTATCCTGTGAGGCATTGCCATACCTATGTCTCCCGGAGTTACATATTTCAGGGTTGGTTTCACATAGCTCCGCCCAATTCTCTTCCATGTACTTCTGCGACCCATTTCAAGGTCTCCGAGTCTCTGAATCAGGGGTTTTCCACCTCCAATTGTATTTGCGAGATTGGCTATGGACATCCCGTAGGCAGTTGTATTTTCAACAGGCTCCGTAAGCTCAATTCTAACGAGGAGGGCAAAATTAGTATTTTCAGATCTCTTTCCACTCATGGAATGGCCATTTACTCCAATCACTCCACCATAATCGTCCTTGATAACGAATCCATATGGACACGTGCAGAATGTCCTGACAGAGTCGTCATAAGTGGGAGTTCTCATTCTGAACTTGGGGTCCCAGTTTATTCTGACAACATCCTCATATACCACTGCAGGAACCTCAACCCTCACCCCCACATCAATTGGCATGTATTCCAGTCCTATACCGAGTTTATTTGCAATATCAGCCATCCACCTGGTTCCAGCCCTTCCGACAGCGAGGAGGACATAGTCAGATCTGATCTTTGATCCATCCGAGAGAATCACACCCCCAACCCTGCCATTCTCGACAATAACATCCTGTACCTTTTTCCTTAAAAGAAACTTGACTCCCATCCCTTCGAGTTTTTCCCTTATTCTGGCAATCGCCTCCGGAAGCCTGTCTGAACCTATATGTTTCTGATTTATCGGAAGAAATTCTATTCCGGTAGCTGCCGAAATTTTTGAAAGTTTTCCACTATCACCTTCCGAAAAACCCTCCTCAAAAAAATCAGCGAATTCCACCTCAACCTTCCTTATCAGTTTCCATGCGGTCTCTTCATCAACAAATTCAAGGAGGTCTCCTCCAACACGGGGATGTAGATTGAGTTTTCCATCTGACATACCCCCTGCCCCGCCGACCCCGCATATCACGTCACACACATCACAGTCAGAGCAT
>WAJW01000174.1 GCA_015523685.1 Archaeoglobaceae archaeon | reverse complement strand
TGGAAGGATGTTAATATTGAGGTTGATTATCTGCTCATCGGAGAATGCAGGTTCAAAAAGCCATCAACTGTAATCGATCTGGAAGAACGAAGAATATTGAGGAAAGGAGCGGGAAGCGATCATGCATACGAGATAATTGAATTCCTCAGCGGGATTGATTGATCTGAAGAAAAGGTATTGAAAATGATACCTTCTCAGAACCTGTCATAAAAATCAGCAATCTTTATATAGAGTCCTTCTTGGAAAAGAAGAGGAACGAGGTGACGGTGTTGAAACTGTTTGAATATGAAGCAAAGGATCTGTTCAGAAAAAATGGTATTCCTGTTCCTGAGGGATTTGTTGTTGATTCAATCAATTTTGATTCAGGGAGCATCGATTATCCGGTGGTTGTAAAATCCCAGGTACTAGTGGGTGGCAGGGGTAAAGCAGGTGGGATTAAATTCGCTTCATCAGCGGAGGAGTGTGTTCAGGCGGTCAGAGACCTGCTCGGATCCTCGATAAAGGGAGAGAGAGTTGAAAAAATTCTGATAGAGAATAAACTTGACATCAGAAATGAATTTTACGTTTCATTCATCGTTGATCGAAATTCAAGGAAGCATCTTGTTATGGCCAGCACTGAGGGTGGAGTTGACATAGAAGAAGTTGCAGAGAAAACACCCGAAAAGATAGTTATGAGGCATATAAATCCACTTGAAGGCTTTTTTCCGTATATGGCAAGGGAGATTGCCAGGGACATGGGATTGAGTGGTAAAATCGCTACCAGAGTGGCAGATGTGATATACAGGCTCTATCTCGTTTACAGAAAATATGATGCGGAAATCGCAGAGATAAACCCCCTGGTTGTAACAAGCAATGAGGATGTTATCGCTGCTGATGCAAAGATGATTCTGGATGATGATGCCCTGTTCAGACATAAAGAGTTTTCAGGAATGGTGAGGAGAGAGGGGACACCGCTCGAACAGGAAGCGGGAGAGCTGGATCTGAACTATGTCGATCTTGATGGAAATGTTGCAGTCCTGGGTAATGGGGCGGGTCTTGTTCTCACATTACTCGATCTTATATCGCTTTACGGAGGTAAACCTGCCAATTTTCTTGACACGGGAGGGGGTGTCAGGGAAGAGACTGTCCTCTCCGCCATGAAAATTTTATCGAAGAAATGCAGGATGCCTGAGGTCAGGGTTCTGCTCATAAATCTGGATCTGGCGATAAGCTCAGCTTCTGTGGCATCTGAGGGTATTATAAAAGGGCTGAACATGTATCCGATTGATGTCCCCATTTTTGCCAGGATAATTGGCAATGAGGCGGATCTTGCGAGAAAAAACCTTGAAAAGGCGGGGATTCAGGTTTTTGATGATATTGAAGAGGTAATAAAATCTGCTATTGAGGAGGCAGAGAGATATGAGCATATTAGTGGATGAGAATACGAGGGTTATAATTCAGGGGATCACAGGTAGGATAGGTAAAGAGCAGGCGAAGGTGATGCTGGATTATGGAACAAGAATAGTTGCTGGGGTGACTCCCGGAAAGGGGGGTATGGAGGTCCTTGGAGTTCCTGTTTATGATACGATAAAGGATGCGATGTCAGAGCATGATGTCAACGCTTCCGTAATATATGTTCCTCCTCCATTTGCCAAAGATGCGGTATTCGAGGCGATAAACAACGGCATCGAGCTGATTGTGGTGATTACTGAAGGAATTCCGGTTCATGACACAATGGAATTTGTCGAAAAAGCGTTGAAGGAAGGTGTAAGAATCATAGGCCCCAACTGTCCGGGTTTAATGTCTCCGGGTAAAACAAGCCTCGGGATGATTCCTCCCTCGGTTGTCAGGCAGGGAAATGTTGGTGTGGTCTCGAGGAGTGGAACTCTCATGTTTGAGATTCTTCATGCCATCACAAAGGCAGGAATGGGCCAGTCCACAGCTGTGGGTATCGGAGGGGACAGGGTAATAGGAACCACATTCATGGATGTTCTCGGGCTTTTTGAAGAGGACCCTGATACAGAATCGATCGTACTTGTTGGAGAGGTTGGAGGGTCCGCAGAGGAAACTGCGGCTGAATTTATCAGAGAACATGTAACAAAGCCCGTTGTCGCCTTTATAGCCGGAAGAAATGCCCCTCCCGGAAAGAGGATGGGTCATGCAGGAGCCATTATTTCAGGAAAAACAGGACTGGCCGAAACCAAGGTGGAAGCCCTTGAAAAAGCTGGAGTGGAGGTGGTTAAAAATTTCCTTGAAATTCCCGATAAGCTCAGATGATGGTGTTACTCCGGTAATTGGCCATATAATGCTCGTTTTGATCGTGGTTGTACTTGCTGCGGCTATTTCGGCCACAATCTTCGGTCTCGTCAGGTTTGAGTCTTCACCCATTCCCGCCATATCTGTTTACAGGGTGAATTCAACATCAATCTCTCTGGTTATTGATACTTATGGGGGTGTGAGCACTGTTGAGAAGGTAAAAATAACATCTCCCGTAACGATAAATGTGGATATGGACAAGGTGGGAGATGGAGATGATGTCTGGGATGTGGGAGAGATAATCACTCTAAGAGACCCCGCTCTTGTTTCCGGGGCCCATCTTATAGTTGTTGCATCTGTGGATGGTGATGAAAAAATCGTCCTCGACACAACCATATAGAGGAGGTGCAGAAATGGAAGATGTTATTTATGTTGTGGGGCATAAAAATCCAGATACAGATTCAATATGCTCTGCAATTGCATTATCAGGACTTCTGAACTCTCTTGGCCTGAAATCGAAACCAGCGAGGCAGGGAGAACCCAACAGTGAAACGAAATTTGTCCTTGAGAAGTTTGAAGTGGATCTTCCGGAGTTGGTAACCGAAGCTTCTGGAAAAAGGGTCTTTCTCGTCGATCACAGTGAAATATCGCAGACCCTCGACAACATTGATAAAGCTGAGATCTTCGGAATTGTGGATCATCACAAGATTGGAGATATAACAACGCCAAACCCGGTATATTTCATAGCCCTGCCTTACGGGTGTACCTCAACCATAGTTGCCCTACTCTACCAGTATTTCGGAATTGAAGTTCCCGAGAGGATAGCCGGGATAATGCTGTGTGCGATTTTATCAGATACTGTTATATTCAGGTCGGTGACAACGACGGAAAAGGACAGAGAGATGGCAGAAAAGCTTGCAAAGATTGCAGGAATAAACGACTTGGAAAGCCTTGGAATACAGCTTTTCAAAGAGAAATCTGGAATTACAGAAAAATCAACCCGGGAAATAATAGTATCAGATTTCAAGGATTTTGATTTCTCGGGGAAAAAGGTTGGAATTGGACAGGTGGAGCTTGTCAGTCTCTCGCTCATTGAAGACAGGAAGGATGAAATTCTGAGGGAATTGAGAAAAATGAAGGATGAAGAGGGGTATACTGCAATTTACTTCATGCTAACCGATATAATGAAGGAGGGAACCGAGCTTCTTGTTGTGTCAGATAGCAACGAAGTGGTCGAGAAGGCCTTCGGTAAAAAAGTGCAGAACAGCTCGATATATCTGGAAGGGGTCATGTCAAGGAAGAAACAGGTTGTTCCACCTCTTGAAAAAGCCTATTCCTGATTTTTTTAATTCGATTGTTTGATTGACAGATTAAACCGATAGAAGTATTGCGATGGAAAAGGTTAATTCTCGATGTGGATGTACAATGAATGTATGGGCTCTTACCATGATAATCTGAATGATCTGCTCTCGGATAATGTAAGCGGATCTATTGAGATAGCATGTAAGGCTTTGAACGTTCTATCCCAATTGGAATCAATGGGAGAGGATCCGGTGGAGCTGGCAGAGAAGATTCTCAGGGTACATGGTGATATGATTGCAGTGGAAAAGGCCGTTAAAGCTTTTCTAAACGGAACCCCGGCTGTGAATATCCTTAATGAGCTCAGGCATGCTGGAGAAAAGGCAGGATATGAACTTGCTCGATATCTGGAGGGAACCGTGGTGACAATCAGCAGAAGTAAGACGGTGGAAATGGGAATCCTGAATGCTGACAGGCTCGATAGGGTATACATCCTTGAATCCCGACCTGCCTGTGAAGGTGTTCGCCTGGCAGAATCTCTCACGTCAAATGGAATTGACTGCAGGGTTGTTGTGGATTCTGCAATGGGATATGCCGTTAAAAGATCCGATCTCGTTGTGTTCGGAGCTGATGGTGTTTTTTCAAATGGAGTGACGAACAAAACCGGAACTCTCCCTCTCACCCTTACCTCATATTACATTAAGAGGCCTGTTCTGTGTGCATTCCCGGAAATAAAGATTGTAAAAAGACCATTTTCAGGAAAATTCAGTTTAAGGAATCCGGAGGAGGTCGTGGCAGATGTCCCGGCCGAGAATGTGTATTTCGAATTTGTCCCTGAAGAATTGATTTCATGGGTTGTCACAGAGAACGGCAGAAAGAATTTCGAGGATCTATTCCCTGATATCTAAAGCCTTGTTGAACATATTCAGGTACATGTAGAGACATATAACTTCTACAATCTCAACTATCTCCTCGGGCTGGAAATATCCTGTAAGGTGGTTGAACGTCTCATCGTCAACCTCACCTCTGTTGTTTACGGCTGTATCGACGAAGTTCAGGATAGCTCTCTCTTTTTCACTGACATCGCTATCAGGAAATCCACTCACCTTTTGAACCGTGCTCTCTCCGAAAATATTTCTCAGCTTTCTCATGTGGGATGTGAGACAGGGGTTACAGTTGTTGAGGAGAGAGACCCGAACTGCAATCATCTCCTTTATACCTCTTTCAACCCTTCCATGATTCATCACACTCTCCCTGAGCTGAAGGAATCTCTCCACAACCATGGGAGTGAGAGACATGGCACGATAAGTGGGAGTTGGGTCTCTGTCACTAAACCATTTTTTGAGGGTTTCAAGCACAGGTTGTTCTATTTCCGATACTTCTGGAATCGGGATTCGCATGTGTTACGGTTTTCTCCCATCATTTTAAGTTTTTCCCATTCACGTTTAATTGTATATGGATGGCCGTTATAATCTCATTCACCCCATGTTATTTCCATGTCTATCCCGGAGGAAGGACCGTATAAAAGAACTGCGGAGAGAGATGGAATCGTGGATGTTAGGAGAGCATGATATTTAAGAGTTCTCCCGTCATACCTGAGTTCCATAATAGTGTCCCTCTTGTACCTCTCTGTCCTCAGCAGGTTTTCAGGCATCAAAATTGGTTCGATTAATTTTGGTATAATTTCCATGAGGAGGAACAGCGGGATGTATCTGGTTGGATGCAGAAAGAGCGGTAAATCCGAGAAATTTTATTATGTCGGTTACGTGATGTGAACAGCATGCAATATGGAACCAGCAGAGGTGCTTTCTGACACTGAAACAGATTCCTGATTTCTTATCTCTGTTCTAAGAATCAAATACAGGGACATCTGGACTCCAGACTCTCCTGTGAACTCCACATTCCTCATGATATAGTGGTTTTCTTTTCTGAGATCTTTGGAAATTCCAGCACCCATTTTTGTGATGTACCCATGAATTATCATTCTATGACCGACCTATGGGCATGTAAACATTCCAGTATTCGTCATGCAGTTCTGGGATCTCCATAAGATCATACTTGAAGCGAGATCCACTGTACATGGAATATAGAATATTGGAATTAAGCTCACAGGCAACAGTTTATCTCATACGTTCTTCTGAATTAAAGGGAGTGCAATCGTTTATTTTCAGACTCTAAACACAAACAATTTCATTCTCTGAAGGCCTCTTCAACTTTCCTTACAGCCTCCTCAACTTCGTAGTTTGGTATAACTGGAATTCCGTATTT
>WAJW01000173.1 GCA_015523685.1 Archaeoglobaceae archaeon | reverse complement strand
CTCGGAGATGTGTATAAGAGACAGGTATAGAATCAGCCATACTTCTCCTCTATTCCCGTGGATTTTCCACATCCAGCACGAGGATTGAAACTCTGGAAAAACTGCTTCCAGTGGCCGAAACCGCGGGCATCTCAAAACCCCTGGTGGATACCCTCGTTATAGATGTGCCAAGCCTTTCTTTTTCGATCAGAGCAATGCTTGAGATCAAAAAAAGATATGGATTGCCCTGCGGATGTGGAGCACACAACGCAATTTCGAGCTGGAGGGGCTTTGAAAATATCATAGGGAGAGAAGGGAGAAAAAGTGCAGAAATTACTGCAAACATAATGCCTGTTGTTCTGGGAGCCGATTTTATTCTTTATGGCCCGGTGGAAAGCTGTACGGATGTTTTCCCGGGTGTTTATACTGTAGATACTTCATTAAGATATCTGTTACGTAAAGGTGAAGAGATCGTTTTTTAAGCCATATAAATATCTTCAATTTTTAATTATAGCAATACTTATATACGGCCATTGTAAATCAGAGGTGAGGGATTTTATGAGGAACTGGAAAGATGTCACAAGAAGGGATTTCCTGAAAGGTGTGGCAGTGGGTAGCTCCATTCTGATTGGATCTTCACTGCTTGGATGTGCCGAGAAGAAGCCTGAAGAAACTCCCACCGCAACTCCATCGCCTGAACAGCCCATAAAAATAGGCGTGCTTGCTCCATTCAGCGGACCTTTTTCCCAGTATGGGCCTCCCTTTATCAACGGAGCCAAAATGGCAGTTGAGGAAATAAACTCCAGAGGTGGAGTTATGGGGAGACCCATTGAGCTGAGCGTACGCGACACCAAAAATGACCCTAACGCATCTGCTACGAGTTTTGAGGAGCTTGCTTACAGCGAGAAAGTTTCCGCTGTGATAGGCCCGGTATCAAGCGATATCGGGCTTGCAACATCAAGAAAAGCAGAGGAGACCAGAACACCACTCTTACTCCACCTTGCAGTTACGGAGAAGATTCATAAAAAGAGCAACAGATATACCTTCAGAACTAATCCTTCAGCCCCACTCTGGATGGTTGCAACCGCAGAGTACATAAAGAAAAAGGGATACAAAAGGATAGGGGCTGTGATTGCAGATTACTCTTTTGGTCATTCAATCGAAGCCGGAATCAAAGAACACATTTCATCTATTCCCGGTGTTACGGTTCAGGTTGAAGTTGCTCCTGTGAGGGAAAAGGATTTCACACCATACCTCAGAAAATTGAAGGATCTCGATCCCGAATTTATGGTTCTCACAGGACATCCGCCAGGATGCAAGGTCATAATGAAGCAGGCTCTTGAGCTCGGCTTCAACAGCGATGGATATGTGGGGCCTGCATTACTCGAAGATGAGTGGATCTCTGCACTCGGAGAAAAGGTCACAGAAGGAGCCATGGCATTTGCTGCAACAGACTATGGAAGCGATGCATACATCAAAACAGCAGAGAGATACAGGGAGAAATATGGAGAATACATGAACAACATGGCTGTGGACGGATACGTCAATATATACCACCTTGCATGGGCAATTGAAAAGGCAGGAAGCTCAGATCCAGAAAAAATTGCAGATGCTCTGAGAAAAGGGAAATACGAGAATCCTCTGTTCATTTATCCGCTTTCATACACAGAATGGGGAGATCTCAGTGAACCAAAACTCGCCCTTGAGGCTTTCAAACCCGGTGCACCACCAGGAAACGTTAACCCGGGAGCATTCTGGCACATTGAAACTGTTTTTGTGTCTCCCACCATGACACCACCAGTCCCCGAAGCCTGATAGCAGAAAAATAACCTAACTTTTTTATTTTCTTTAATTTATTCTGTAAATTTCAAAAGATTATGGCCAGATCTCTCATCTATTCCTAACCCTCCACCCCCTTGCAACCTCAACCATAACCCTGAGATTCTCAACAGGGGTTTCAGGAGGCACTCCACATCCCGGCATGAGAATGAATCTGTCTGGCCCTCCCTCTCTTATCGATCTCAGACAATCCTCCCTGACCTTCTTCTCATCTCCAAAGAGAAGG
>WAJW01000172.1 GCA_015523685.1 Archaeoglobaceae archaeon | reverse complement strand
CCTTTAATGCTACCCAACCCTCCAATAACTACAACGGCAAAAGCGAGTACAATCAAATCAATTGCCATCTCAGTCACAGCTGCTGTTGTTGGTATAACCAAACTCCCTCCCAAAGTTCCCAGAACCGTACCTAAAGTAAATACCTGAAGATATACTATATTAACATTGACACCTATTGCTTGGGCCATTTCCTTGTTGTATGCCGTTGCTCTCATGATTTTCCCAAATTTTGTGTTCAGAATTATATAAGCCAGTAAGCCAGCTATAATGAAGCTGACAAATATCACCACGAGATAATAAACAGGAAATGTCACACTCCCAATACTAATACGACCCCAAACAAGCATGATCCCTCCTGTTGATCTCGGGTAGGTCCCCCAGCTCATCCGAATAATATCTTCAAAAATTAAAACCAGTGCGAAAGTTAAAAGCAATTGAAATGATTCGTCCCGATCATATATATATCTGAGCACCCCTCTCTCTATGAGTGGTCCAATAAAAAACAAGGAGAGTCCTGCAAGAATAAGAGGTATGATAAAAAGGTTTTCCGGCAATCCAAAGTAAGTTGCTCTTTTCACATATTCTATACCCAAATATGCACCTAATGCATAAAAGCTACCACATGCCAGATTAAATATTTTTTGAACTCCAAATACAACCTGAAGTCCTGCAGAAACTAAAAAAATAATAGAGGCGTGAAATAGCCCCATTAATAATATATTGCTTACAGATCCAATGTCCACCTGAGATCCTCCATCTATTTCCAGCTTTTGACCCAGTCATCAAAACTCATTCCAGGTGGATGCATGGTTTCTGCGGGTGTAAGGATCTCAACATCTTTGCAGACAACAAAATCGTAATTCGGATCATACGCTGTAATCCCCTGGAAATAATTTGCAATCATATAATTGTCTTCTCTATATCCCCTGTATCCTGATGGAGTGGGGACAACTATCCCTCTGAGTTCCTCTACAATGTCTTCTTTTTCTGGCCATTTCCCAAGAACATCATAGGCCCTTTCAACAGCCGTTTTGTATGCTTCTAATACAAAGTAAGCATGATCGCATTCGTATACAGGATAGTCTCCAAATCTCTGATAATACTCTCTATTGAAGTCCAATGATAATTTCCATGAGCTGGACCAGAAAGGATAATATGAGTTATACCCCAGTATGATCCCCTCTGGTGTGAATGATTTTTTGAGAGTAGTGTGTACCCCTCCACCCGTAGTGAAACAAGCTTTCCGGCCTTCCCAGAGCCCTGCAGCATATCCCTGTTTCATCAATATCGGCACATCCCCACTCCAGAAACTGGTCATGATCAGGTCCGGATCGGCTTGTTTAAGTGCTGCAACATGAGAACTGAAGTCAGTTTCTCCCAATTTAGGCCAGAGGTCGATTACAAGCTCAACGTCAGGTAGAAAATGGTTGACTACAGTCATGAAAGCTTTTAAACCGTTTCTTCCGTATGAATAATCGTTATTGATTGCCCCAACTGTTTTTATATCCGGAAACAATCGCACTGTTGCCAGAGCGCCAGCTATAGCTTCAGCTTCATTATATACGCTCCTGAAAGAGTAAAAAGCATTCGGTAACGTTTCTTCAAGACCACTTTGAGTTGTAGCATCCCAAGATAGCCATAATTGATGCAGTTCTTCTGCAACAGGTCCAACCGCCTGTCCGTTTCCAGTGCTTAATAATCCGAAGATAGCTTCCACTTTTTTCTCAACTGTTAATTTTCTAAATTTGTCTACAGTTTCTGAAGATTTTCCCTCTTCTTCCATAACCAGCTCAATTTTTCTTCCCAGAATGCCCCCTGATGCATTTACTTTTTCTACCCACATCTGAGTTGTATTCCATGCTGCTTTACCTGGAACCGCAGCAACACCAGATAGATATGCTAAAACACCCAACTTTAGAGGTTCTGATGGCACTTCTCCCTTTTTTGGTTTTGGAGTTTCAGCTGGCTTTTTTTCAGCGCACCCAAGTAAACTGGAGCCCAGTAAGACTCCTGCACTACCTATGCTAACCTTTTTCAAGAAATCTCTTCTGGTTGTTTTCATATGCTTTGTAGGTAATTGTTTATAATGTATAAACATTTTGTCAAACATGTTTGAAATACAAAACACCAATGTTTTCATCTTTTTTAGCATTGTTGCTCAATTTGCCAAATTTTAAGTAAGAGTTGGACTCAGAAAGCTTTGTGTATTATGACTGCATTAAGGAGAGCTGAAAATGCATCCTCTGCTCGAAAAAAAGGGATTTATAGTTGATGTGGATGGCGTGGTTGGAAGAGGTGATACCCCAATCCCGGAGGGAGTGATGGCCGTAAACAGACTCAGAAAGCTTGGAAAACGGATTGTTTTTGTATCCAACAACTCAACAAGAAGCAGAAGAATTCTCTTTGAAAGATTGAGGAGATTTGGCCTTGAAATAAAAGAAGAGGAGATAATTGTAACAACCCACGCGACTGCAGTGTATATAAGAGATGAAAATAAAAAGGCGAGAGTATATACAACTGGAGAAGAGGGTTTAAAGGATGAATTGAGGCTTGCGGGTCTGGAAATTGTGGATTACGATGAAGCTGACTACCTTGTTGTCGGACTGAACAGATATATCACATACTCAGACATAAAGAAAGCCCTCAGATTGTGTCTCAGGAATGATGTGAGGTATATTGCAACCAATCCGGACAGGCTGTATCCCGCCGAAGATGGACCCATTCCGGGAACAGGCATGATTGTGGGAGCCCTGTACTGGATGACTGGAAGAGAACCGGATGTAATTATTGGAAAACCTTCAAGGGTGATAATGGAACAGGCCCTGAAAACCCTCGGTCTTGAAGGTGAGGAGGTTGCAGTGATAGGAGATCAGCTTGACGTGGACGTTCCTGCAGGAAAGGAAATTAAGGCAGATACAGCACTGGTTCTCACCGGAGTTACGACTGAAAAAAATCTAAATGAGTTGAAAAAAAGGCATGGTTTTGAGCCGGATTATGTCCTCAGAACTCTGAACTCGATCTTCGGTGACTGATATCCATCCCCGGAGTATATTCTATTCGAATATTATCCTTGCATCGATGACAACCGCTGTATCCCTGTTCACCATTACAGGATTGAGGTCCACCTCTCTTATGCTCTCAAAATCCATCACAAATTCAGAGAATCTTGATATGAGATCCGCAAGAGAATCAAGGTTTGCTCTCTCTCCACCTCTTGCCCCTTCAAGCACCGGATAACCTCTGATCTCCTTTATCATATCAACGGCCTCGTCTTTCGAGAGAGGTGGAAGGCGGAAAGACACATCCTTAAGAATCTCCACGAATATACCTCCAAGCCCGAACATGATCACTGGCCCGAACTGCTGATCTCTGTACATCCCGACTATTGTCTCATGCCCACTGTGCATCTTCTGAACGAGAATTCCTTCCACTTCTGCTTCTGGAGCCCTCTGTCTGACGGAATTCATTATATCCATGAAAACTTCTTTCAGCTCATCCCTGCCTATATTCACCCTGACTCCACCCACATCGGATTTATGCAGTATCTGATTTGAAAGTACCTTCATAACCACTGGATATTCAAGGCTATCTGCTATCTCTTCAAGGTCATCCGGAGTTTTTACAAGAACTCCGGTTTCAACCTGGATTCCATATTCAGACAGAAATTCTTTGCTCTCCAGCTCATTCAGGAATGTTCTCCCCTCATCCCTCGCCTTTCCAATAAAATCCTTCATTTCCCTGCACCTCTCACATATCTGGCATACCTAACCATTGCACCCGCAACCTCAGCCACTCTCTCCGGAGAGGTGTAACATGGAATGCCGGCCTCCTCAAGAATTTTCATATTGTTCTCGTGCTCCCTGAGAGAAATCCAGCAGACGAGAACAGGCTTTTTTATTCCCCCTTCCTTCTGTTTTTCAACAACAGCCCGCTTCAATGCCTTCACAGCGTCAACATCCATGGCAACCCTTCCGAGAACTATGGGCATGAGTATGTCTATTTCATTACATTCAAAGAATTCTGCGGGCACGGAATAGTAAAGGGTTTTGAATCCCTTCCAGTCAGGTGTTACATCAACAGGATTTCTCGCACTTGCAAATGGCACCATCTGTGGCTTGAGCCTTTCCTGAACCTCCTCGGGCAGTTCCGGGACTTCAAGCCCATTTTCATAGCAGAGATCCACAAGCTCAACTCCCGTGCCTCCTGAATTGGTTATAATTCCAACCCTGTTTCCCCCCGGCAATGGTTGCCAGTCGAATGCCTTTGCATAATCAATCATCCCCAGCCCGGTTTTTGAAAATATCACTCCCGCCTGGTTGAATGCGGTTCTGTAAGCGGTAAAATCACCCACTATTGCACCGGTATGTGACGCGGCAGCTCTTGCGGAACCAGCGGTTCTTCCAGATTTGGTAACGATAATGGGCTTCTTTTTCGATATCTCTCTTGTAAGCTCGAAAAATTTTCTCCCCCTCTGGACAGATTCAAGGAAAAGAAGGATAACTTTTGTTTCAGGATCGTCTTTCAGATATTCCAGAGCATCCACCTCATCCACATCCGCCTTGTTACCCAGAGAGAGCATTTTCCCGAATTTCATTCCAGCATCAATGGCAAAACTGTAGAGGGCCATTCCGTAAGCTCCGCTCTGGGTCACAAATGCTATATCGCCCCCTTCTTCTGGAGTGCCAAGAGACATGCTGGCGTTAAGGCCTATGTTCAGATTCATCACACCAAAACAGTTGGGCCCCACAATCCGCATTCCTGCATTTCTGGCTATCTCAACTATCTTATTTTCAAGCTCTGCTCCCTCTCCTCCTATCTCCTTAAAACCCGCTGTGATCACAACAACCGCCTTAATCCCCTTTTGGGCACATTCCTGAACAACCCCGGGAACGGCCTTTGTTGGAACCAGAATTACTGCAAGGTCAATCTCATCAGGTACATCAGCAACGCTCTTATAGGCTTTCAATCCAAGAATCTCTGATTTGCGGGGGTTAATCGGGTAGATTTTGCCAATGTATCTCTCTAAGAGGTTTTTCATGAACACATATCCAACCTTTCCCTTTTCATCCGACGCTCCTACAAGAGCCACCGATTTCGGGTCAAAAATGGCTTTGATCCCTTCAGCAGAAACATTTCCGTCCATAAATCTCACAGAAACACTATCAAAACAACCGTTTATAAGAATTTCTAGAAACATGTTTAGCCTTAGTTTTAAGTATATTAACAATTTTTATTAGAGAGGGATTAAAATGGGAATCTATCCTGAACCAAACAAATTAATGGCTCTTGAAGAAGCTGCAGAGCTTGTCAAAGACGGAGATATCGTTGCTTTTGGAGGTGCATTGAGTGTCAGGGAACCCATCGCCTTCATAAGAGAACTCATCCGGCAGGGTGTAAAGAACCTTCACACTGTTGGAACAGCACATGGATTCGACATAGACCTGGCTGTCGGTGGTGGAATTGTGGGCGTGGTTCAGAACACATACGTGGGCTTTGAGTTCGATTTCGGTCTCGCTCCAAACTTCAGAAGGGCGGTGGAACAGGGGAAGGTTGTATCCAAAGAGGATGGATGCAACTCCCTGATCTACGGTCTCAGGGCTGCAGCACTTGGCGTTCCTTTTCTGCCCCATCTCAATTTTGAAACCAGCGATATAATGAAACTTCATCCTGAGTTTAAAAAATTCAAATGCCCCATAACAGGCCAGACCCTTATAGCCATACCAGCTCTTGAACCGGACGTGGCAATTCTGCATGCGAGACTTGCAGACAAAAAAGGCAATGCAGTTATAGCCAAACCATATGTCGCGGACATTCTCATGGCAAGAGCGTCCAAGAAGACGATTATTACAGCGGAAAAGGTTGTTGACAAACTCGGAAAGGAGCCCCATATACCGTATTTCGAGGTGGCTGCGGTGGTGGAAGTTCCATTTGGTGCCCATCCAACCGCACTGTATCCGGACTACACCTATGACAAGGATCATATTGCAGAATACATCCGCCTGTCAAGAAGTCCTGAAACTTTCAGGGAGTACCTGGACAAATACGTCTACGGCCCCGAGAGCCATGAAGAGTACCTCAAGCTCATAGATACTGAAAAGCTCAAAAACTGGAAAACGTGGTGATAAAAATGGAATACACAATAGATGAATTGATGGCTGTTACAATGGCCAGACTCATAAAAGATGGAGATGTGGTGTTTCATGGTGTTGCATCTCCACTGCCGATGGTGGCTGCAAGACTTGCAAAACTGACTCATGCTCCAAACAGCATATATTTTGCAGGTACAGGAGGCGGGATGAACCCAGAGCCACCATTCATGGCAACCATGACACAGGATGCGGTGCTGTTTGAGGGCGCTGAAGCCATTCTAACTGTGGACTACATATTCAATCTCGCCGCAAGAGGCGAAATGGATGTGATGTTTTTCAGCGGAGGTCAGATAGACAAATACGGAAATCTCAACAATACCCTTATAGGCAGTATCGACGATATCAAGGTCAAACTTCCCGGAGGTGCAGGAGGTGCCAATCTCTCATGTGAGGTGAATAAATTCATAATATGGACCACAAGGCATAGAAAGAGAGTGAGCAGTAGTGGAAGGGAGATCTACACTCTCGTGGAAAAGGTGGACTTTATCACCTCTACCGGATTTTATGAGGGTGGAGATAGCAGAGAGAGACTGGGAATACATGGGGGTGGCCCGTACAAAACTGTCACCGAGCTTGGAGTTTTTGGATTCGACGAAGAGACCAAGATCATGAAGCTTGAGACCATACACCCAGACGTTACGGTTGATGATATAATAGAGAATACGATGTTCAAACCAATAATACCCGATGATGTTGAGGTTACAGCTCCCCCCACAGAGGACGAGCTTGAAATTCTCAGGGAGAAGGTCGATCCAACCGGTGTGAGAAAGGTTGAGTTTCCAAAGGATGAACTGAAGAGGAAATTTGAGCTCTAACTGAATCAGTATAATTAGCCTGCTATTTATTTAATTTTTTGATATTTATATGAACCTGGAAACACTATCTAAAATTGCCCTTTCAACATTTCTTATTCTTTTTGAGACTGCCGCTCTTGTACATTTTTTTTCGTTTGCAAGCCCTGCAATGTTGGCCTTTCTTGGCCAGTCATAATATCCACTATTCACAATCTCCTTTAACAGATTTTTCTGGGTCTTTTTTAAATTTTTTAGTGTATTAAAAAAATCAATTAGATTTTCGAAAGAGCATATCAACCACGGAAAGAAATCAGGAGGTAATTCTATTGAGTTCGATAACTCTACATCGGTATTGTCTTTCAACAAATCAATTGCTGTCTTTCTAGATTCAACATCATCAAATGCAACGATCCATTTTTCCTCTCCACCTATAACACTCATGGTTCCAATAATAACCCCACCATGATTTGTTATTATTTTATAAATTTCTGTTTTATTAGTGAAAACACGAAGCTCAGCGTTGTCATCTCCTTTAGAGATAATTGTTACTTTTTTTACATTTGGAAAAGATGAGATTAATTTTATCGTTTTTCCAAGCTCAATACTATCGTGAGAATTTATAATGCACACAGTCTTATCATAATGCCTATTTACCGTTGTAAATGGGAATACTTCTATGGAGCTATCTACCTTATCAGATGTATAATAGAATATACAATCTGGTTG
>WAJW01000171.1 GCA_015523685.1 Archaeoglobaceae archaeon | reverse complement strand
TTGATATGTTCGTCTGCATTTTTGCCATGGCAAGAATTGCGGGATGGTGTGCACACATGATGGAGCAGTACAGACACAACAGGCTCATCAGACCCCTGCAAAAATACATCGGACCAAAGAATCTGAGATATATCCCCATAGACAGGAGGTAGTGTAATCATGAGACCATATTTCTGAATCTTCTCGTTATTCTGAATATCTTCTTTTTTGTGGGCGAATCTGCCTCCTCCAGTATTTCGAGTTCTATCAGATCTTTCACATGATCGTTGATGGCAACTCTGGAAATTCCTATTTTTTTCTCGAGGGTTAAAAAATCTGCCTCTCCTCCCTCAGATATTATGGCTTCGAGTATCTCCATCTCTCTCTTTGATATAGAATTTAAGATCATCCTGAAACCCGTTTTCTCATATATGGTCTGTTTTGCGAATTTTTCATCCACAACCTCGACACCCTCAGAAAGTGCGTTCAATAGGGTTTTTCTGCAGAGATTTATCAGTATTCCCGGGTTTCTGAATGAATGTGATGCAAGAACATCAATTGCCTCATCTGTGAAGGGGGGTGGTGCAGATCTATCCAGCAATGCAATCTCAATTCGGGATTTGACGAGCATTTTGAGCTCATTATTGGGAAGCGGATGGATATATATCGGATAAAATAGCTTTGAGATTTTTGTCTCCTTTCTTACAACTTTCTTCCAGACGTCCGTATCAATTGTGATGAGAAACATATCCGGTGATTTTGAAACCACCTCAAGGATCATGTCAAGATCCTCAATAAACATAGAATTAACATCATCCACAACATGGATCACTTTTATATCTCTTGAGTATATCCCCGCTTCGTAGAGATAGTCCTTGACAATATCCTTGCTCGATTCTTCAATCTGGATCCCTTCGAGCACTTTTCTTACTGTTCCGAGTTCTTCAAGAACGTTCTCAAGGACTTCATGGAATTTTTTTGCGTTGGGATGCTCAAAAAAGAGAATATCCTTGTTCTCCCGATATTTAATAAGAAAATAGTTCAGGAGCGTGGTTTTACCACTGCCCGGTTCTCCTATAACCGCTATATTCATTCTGCTTCCAAGTTTGAAAAATTCAATTGCTCCACTGAGTTCACCCATCTCCTTCTCCCGGTTGTAGAATATTTTCTCAAAATCCTCATCTTCCCTCCCGTACTCCTTGAAAGGATCATATCTGAGGTTCAACCTTTTGAGTGGAGGGAAGGTCATCGCAATTTATTCTGGATTCTATTTATAAAAGATTTTTCACAGACCTTTAAATAATCTTTAAATCACCTTAAAATAGTGTTACCAAAACATTTATATATAATTAAAATGACATATTCTACGCTTTAAAAAGGGAGGAGGTGAAAGCCATATGAAGAAAGACAGGAAGGAGGCAGAAGAGGTCTTCAAGAAAGTCAAACTATTTGCAGGATAAGCCTGTATGGTCAGATTATTTCAGACTGTTAGAGAACTGGGAAAGCTATCTTTCAATCCCGTTTCCATAGTTTCGCCCATCCCCTTACTTGCTTTTTGTTTATTTTCATTAAACTCAATTATTTCTGGAGAGATTAATCCTGTATATCTCCTGTATGCTGGTGTTTTTTCGATCCTGTCACATTCCGGAGCTAATCTCTGGAATCATGTCAACGATGTTGAGGTGGACAGACTCCAGGGCAAGAAGAATGCCATAATCGAGGGGCTCATATCGGGAAAAACGGTCATGTATGTTGCAATATTGTTTTACGCCATATCCGGTTTTATGGTCTTTTACTACAGTGGAGTTGCGTTTATTCTCTATCTGGTTTGGGCTGGAATCACATGGATTTACTCTGACCTGAAATATGCGGGAAAGCGAATCAGACGATTGAAAGAATATCCGGCGGGAGAGATAATCACATATGCCATTGCAACTCCTGCTTATGTCCTCGTACTGTGGGGCTTTTTCTCAGGGTATGGAAAAGAGTCCCTCATTGTATCTACTGCTTTCGGTTTTCTTGGATTGTCCGGACTGTTTCTTAAGGATATAAAGGATATATCCGGTGATGAAATGGCAGGGTTGAAGACACTCGGTGTTGTTTATCCCCCCTCCTTACTGCTCAGGATATCATCCACTTTTCTCATCACTTACTACCTCATTTTCATCCTTTCACCTCTCATTGGGGGATTTCCGGCAAAAATTGAGATAGTTATCATACCTTTTTCAGCACTTTTACTCTACACAATTCCCAGGTTTGTTAAGGACTCATGGGAGATATCAATCCAGAGCATAAATGCGGTCAGGGTGATGTCCTACTCAACCTTTTTATCCGTGATACTCCTGTCTCTTCTCATTTTCATCCATTCATGAATTCCATAAGGATTCCAGAGCCACTGGCAGTGACCATAATACCCGGTTCGATCTCCGTCAGGTAATTTCTTTTCTTGTATGTATCGGGTATGAATGAAGATGGTGAAGCGGTGATGATACCGAACCATTGAGAACTCTTCTCCTTCAACTCCGGGATTATTTTAAGGATTTTGTCTCCAAATGCAGGGATGGTTCCCGCATCCATTATGAAGAAATCGAATGAATCCTTACTCTCTTTATGCTTTAAAAATGAGATGAACTCCTTGAGTTTTCCTATATGGGGGTCAGAACTGAAGTACACCCTGCTATCAAAACCTGAAGTGTCGAAGAATATGGGATATGAGTTGATGGGGTAATAATCACCGAGTCCGATCAGAGATACCCCTCCAGTTATTTTTGAGATGAGGGTCAGTATGAATGGAGTCTGGACTTCCAGTTTTTTCTTCGTCATCCTGTTCATTATCTCATCTTCTGAAAGTTTCCGGAGTGTATTGTATCTCTCAATGAGCACTTCCACTGGTGGCCTCCCCTCAATGTCGACTATGATCGTATCTTTCATGGTTGCATTCAGAGGAATTGGGTTGGAAAAGGTTGACTCAATAATACCTTCAGGCCCTTTTCTGTCCTTTTCGGGAAAGATATCCTCATAGATAACATTGAGTTTTCCTGTTATTCCCATAACCGCCATTCCACCTTTTATTTCTTCAAAATTTGCAAAGATGGAAGGGCTATCGAATCCCACCTGCATGGGAAGGGCATTCACCCCTACGATCGGTATTTTTCTTCCTGTGGATTCAGCAAGTTTCCTCAGTATTCTGTTGGCCGGAAATATGAAGTTAATTCTATCGAGATAAGAGCTGAACCTCCTGGCAAACCTCTCTCTCCTTTTACCTCTGCTTCCTGATAAAAGCCTATCATACAGCTTTGCCATTGCGAGAAATCCAATTATCCTCCTTCTTGAGGGCACGTATACCAGAGGGTAGTGGACTAACAGCGCTGTGTATTCTCTATCCTTAATTTTTTTTGCAATTGCCTCTACTGTTTTAGTGACCCCTCTCCTCCTCTCTGCGACAACCTCGACTTTGCCTCTGTGATGCATTCCGAGCATCGCTGCACCATCCGTCCATATCCGATCTCCCACAACAAATCCATCCACAACACATCCGATCTGAGGGATATTCCCGTATTCATCCCTGAGTATCTTCAGTATTCTCGAATAGTTTCTGTAGTATTTCATTGAAGAATAAAAAAAAAGAACATTCGGTCTGAAATCACTTCGCTCACTGAACTGGGATACCAGATCGTAAGCAGCATCTTCTGGCCTTTCCAGATTTGTATGGACAGAAACTGCCCTCATCTCACCAGATATTCCCTGATGCTTTCTTTTGTTGAGGCAATATCGATCATGAGTTTCTGACGATGAACTTCTTCCTCTGCAACCACTGCGAGCACCATCAGATCCGTGACTGGATGGAATATCACATGGTAACCACCCATTTCGTGGATCACTGATTCAAGTCTCTCCCTGGATATAAGAGGCAGAACATACTTGATCTCCCTCTCCATCCACGATATAACTCCCTTTGCGAGGTCTCTTGCTTCACTTTTTATTTTGGCTATGGCAGGAGTACCATCTATACGGTAGAGTATTGCGAGATACACCCCCTCCTCTGAGAGTATCTTCTCCATATAGCTTACCATCGACTGCAGCTTACTCATGGTCTCCCAGCTCACTTTCAAGGAAGTACTTGAGTGTGTCCTCGGGTGATTCACTTCTCACCCATGAAGTGGAACTTTCTTCAAGACGATTGATGAGAATTTCTCTGAGGTTCTCAGGAGCTTTCTTCTTTACGATATCTATGGCCTGTTTGAATTCTTTTGAATACTCTTTTTTCGGCATGACCTGCTTGATATCACTTTCAGAAGCTTCAACAACAATTCCAAGACCCCTCTCGATGTAGTATGGATAGATTCCTTCCCCATGATGGGAACCTCTGTGTTTAACAATCCGGAGAGTTCTGCTGAAAAGCTCACCATACCCCACATTCTGCAGTCTTATCACACTATCTGAAAGTAGTATGGGGACTGCTGAGTTCTCAAACCCTCCCGTATTCAAAAAAGGCTCTTCAAGGGTGACAACAGAAGTTCCAAGGTATCTGAGTTTTCTGAAAAATTCGGCAATCCCCTTTCTCCGCTTTGTGTCAGATCTGAAGATAAATGGTGTTAATGAGTCAATAACGATCCTGTTCTTCTCACCACAACCCCTTTCAATCATCCCTATCAGATCTTTTACAAGAAAAACTGTATCTTCAGCATAAACCTGATGAACCGTCAGTTTGTTATTTTCAATATAGGTTTCTGCCTCTTTCCACCCCATCTGCTCGCATTCGGAGATAAAATCCTCTTCTGTCATCTCAACTGAGATATAAACACCATTTTCCCCCCGGTTAAGACCGTAAAGAATGTATTGGATCCCATATATTGTTTTCCCGACACCCGTTGTTCCAAGTACTGCATTAACAGAACCAGGCCTGTATCCGCCTCCCAGCAATGTATCGAGCCCATAAATCCCTGTCTTTACTTTCTTCATAAGTATCTCCACCTGCCAATCTTTTTCTTCATTTTACCTATATCATTAATAAATTTTTTTCTCATGATGGCCAGAGATAAATTTTCGTTTTTAAAAATTCAGTCTGGAGGTTAAGATTACCCCAATCTGACTTTAAAGGTTTTATGCATTTCGAATATTATTGAATTTTAATTTAAACTGGTGGAGAAAACATTTATATTCCCTTCAGTATTTTCTGACTTTAATGGCTCTCAGAGGATTTTACATAGGACGATTTCAGCCCTACCACTACGGTCATCATTCGGTAATCGAAAATATTGCCAGGGAGGTTGATGAGATCATAATAGCAATAGGAAGCGCTCAGATAAGCCATACGATTGACAATCCCTTCACAGCCGGGGAAAGGCTTCTCATGGTTGCCAAATCCGTTGAAAATATAGATGCGGAAATTTACATTGTGCCGCTGGAGGATATATACAGGAATGACCTGTGGGTCTCTCATGTAAAATCAATGGTGCCTCCTTTCAGGGTTGTATACTCAAATAATCCCCTCGTTATGAGGTTATTCAGAGAGGAAGGGTATGATGTGAAGACATGCCCTCTTTACAAGAGGGAAAAGTATTCGGGAACGGAGATAAGAAAAAGGATGCTTGAAGATCAGGAATGGAAGAGTCTCGTACCACCACCCGTTGTGGATGTGATTGAGGAGATTGATGGAGTTGCGAGGTTGAAAGAGATATCCAGAGATGATAAATAGGGTAGTTTTCAGACACGGAAAATCTCCGTACGGCCTTATAATAGAGTTAACTGATGATTTCATAACTTCCATAAGGTTTACTGATGAATTGCCTTCGGGAGAACCTGTTACGAAATTTGAAAGAAAGGTTTTCAAGACCTTCACTGATTATTTCTCAGGCAAACCGGTTGACCCATCAACTCTACCCTCGAAACCCGAAGGTACGCCTTTTCAGAGAAGGGTCTGGAAGGCTGTCGGGAAAATACCGTATGGTGAGACAAGGAGTTACGGGGAAATAGCTCTGGAGATCGGATCGGAAAAAGCTGCAAGAGCGGTTGGTATGGCCATGAAGACCAATCCGATTCCCATTGTAATACCCTGCCATCGAGTGGTTGGAAAATGGTCGCTTGGAGGCTATTCACCCGATATTTCCATAAAAAAGTTCCTTCTTGAGCTTGAAGGGGTTGATCTTCGCAGATTTTAATATCTCCGCCATCTCTTACCGATAATCGTAACGAAGATCAGAGCAAGTATTGCTCCCCCTGTTTCGAATCCGGGGGTTCTCTCTCCAGTCTTCTCTGGCGTTTCCGGGTTTTCTGGTGTTGCATTCATTTTCATCCCTTCGATGATCTCCAGTGATCTGTTCAGATAATTTCTGGCCTTCTCAAGGTTCCCCTCTTCGAAGTATCCGAGTGAGAGTGAAAGTATGGTTCTGGCTTCCCTGTAGTTTTCGTTGTCTTCATAAAGGGCCTTCATTGATCTGAGTCTGTTACTGACGGTAATATAATCTTTCAGAAATGGCGAAAATTCTCCTTCTAAGGTTACAGTTGTTTCTCCAATCTCCCTCCAGAGAACCTTCATCCTGCCATACTGAAATATGATCTTCCAGGGTTCGGGTGAGTAAGACACAGGGGTAAAGTTTTCAGGAAGTGCTACAGTGGTGCTTATTGCACCCTCTTTCAAATCCGCCTCGATTATCGTTCCATTTTCGAGTTTTATTACCGGAGATTTAAAGGTCCTTCTGTACGTAATTACATCGGTTTTCTCTCCTATATCTTCAATCTTCAGATGGATCCTGCCATTCCAGGTGTCATCTGAAAAGTAGTTTGGGGTGAGGGTGATTATTCCCTCTCCGGTGGTTATGTCAAGAGGACCGCCAAAATCCATTGAGTCATCTTTAATAACTGTAATTTGCTTACCCGGCACATCGATCGAAAGAGAGGCAAATTTTCCGGTTATTTCCATCTGAATTACCACATCACACGAGCCATTCTGGCTCAGTTCAACTGTTTCAAGCCAGTTATTCACCACAGGAATGGCTGAAGAAGGATATGCCATTGAGAGAAAAATGAGAAAGACAATTAAAGCAATCCATCTCATCCCGACCCACCTTTCTTAACACCAACTATAGTGCCCAGAACTATGAATATAAGAACAGTGAGCACATATCCAGCGTTTTTAAACCCGGTTCTTGAGAAAAGGAGGAAGAGGATCACAAGCAATGCTACGAGTCCGATCGGAATCAAAAATTCGGATCTGCCACTCATGATTGTCGTGTCATGGGCTCAGAATATAACTGTTTCGAACATTATACTGTAATTTCTGACCAAAGGTATTTATATAGTTTATATACTTTACATAGGTGGGGTTATATATGGAGGATTATAACATAAATATTGAAAATGTTGTTGCTTCGACCTATATCGGAGATAACATCGATCTCAATAAAATTGCGATGTCAGTTGATACAGCAGAGTACAAACCTGAACAGTTTCCCGGGCTTGTTTTGAGAATTACAGATCCAAAAGCAGCCGCCCTTATCTTCAGGAGTGGAAAGGTGGTGTGCACAGGAGCAAAGAGTGTTCCTGATGTTGAGAGAGCGATGAAAAAAGTTGTGGAAACCATAGCTGATCTGGGTATAGAAGTTAACCTTAACCCGGAGATCGTTATTCAGAATATTGTTGCCTCTGCAGATCTCGGATCAGAGTTAAATCTGAATGCAATTGCAGTTGGACTCGGTCTAGAGAATATTGAGTATGAGCCTGAGCAGTTTCCGGGCCTCGTGTACAGGCTTGATGATCCAAAGGTGGTGGTTCTTCTTTTTGGATCGGGGAAACTCGTTGTTACGGGTGGAAAGAAGCCTGAAGATGCAAGAATGGCTGTGGAAAGAATTGTGGATGAGCTCTCCTCTCTCGGACTTCTATGAGTGAGAGGCCGGAAATAATACCAGAAAAGGAGAGATCACCTTTACCCTTATCTGGGGAAATCGTGCTTGAGCATCCGGATCTCAAGAAAGCCAATGACTGGATACTGCATAGCTATACCCCACCTGAAAAAGATCTGTGCATTTTTCTCCCCTGCTCCAGAACGAAGCCTTATCACAAAAGCCCGAGTCACAGGGTTTACACTGATGTTATTTACAGGGTTATAGTTCCTGAGAGAGTCCATCTGGTTACATTCGGAACGTGCGGAGTTGTCCCAAGAGAGCTTGATGAGGTTTATCCCTTCGCCCATTACGATTTCTTTTTTGGCAGGTGTAATGTTGCGAAAATCAGAGAGAGATTCATCAGGATGGAAAGCAAGAGGCTGAGGGATTACCTCCTGAAAACTGAGGGGAACTACAGATGGAGAATAGCCTACTGCATAGGGGATTTTCGCAGGGCAATGGAAAGAGCTGTTGAGCTTTCAGGCATAGAGGTGAAAATAGTTCCGAAATGGGAAACGATAATGAGGAACATGATGCCCGATAAGAGATTCCTGTATGGGAGTCTGATGCTTCGCGATTACCTTCAGGATCTCGCTGATGCAATCTCCGAGCTGACTTCCTCACCACGGATCAGGGTGGAAATAGAGGATAACAGGGTAAAGGATACCGAGTGGTACTGACTCATGCCTCAAGGTATGCCTTTTCGAGCTCATCATACAGTTCGTCCTTGGTACCCTCTCTTTCTATCCTGCCCCTTGAAAGTATGTATATTCTATCTGCAAGATCAAGGGCCATATGGACGTTCTGCTCCACTAAAAGTATGGTTGTCCCGATCTCCTTTATACGTTTTATACTGTCAGTAATCGCCTCTATGATAATCGGGGCGAGTCCGATGGACGGCTCATCGAGAAGCAGTAACTTCGGCTTTGCCATGAGAGCTCTTCCAATTGCAACCATCTGCTGTTCTCCACCACTCATGGTTTTTACGATCTGATCCCGCCTCTCCTCAAGTCGAGGAAACAGTTTGAAAACAAAATCAAGGTCGCTCTCTATTCCGTCTCCATCCTTCCGGAGAAATGCACCCAGCCTGAGGTTATCCTCCACACTCATATCTCTGAACAATCTTCTATGCTCCGGACACATGACAATTCCTTTTTCCACGATTTTGTGAGGGCTGAGGTTGATTATGTTCTCTCCGTTGAAGATTATCTCACCTGACGCGGGAGCCAGACCTGTGATAGCCCTCAGAAGGGTTGTTTTTCCTGCCCCATTTGGCCCCAGAACAGCAACCGTTTCTCTCTCGTTGACCTTAATGCTAACGTTATGGAGTATCACAGCCTTCTCGTATTTTACCTCCACATTCCTGGTCTCAAGCATTTGTTTCACCTTTTTTTCCAAGGTACGCCTCAATGACCCTTATATCTCTCACAACCTCTTCCGGAGAACCTTCAAAAATTGTCTTGCCAAAATTGAGAACGATAACCCTGTCTGCAAGGTTGAAAAGCTCCTTGAGTCTGTGTTCAATTATTATCTGAGTCACTCCATCTTTTTTCATTTCGTCTATAATTTTGTCGAGATCGACTATTTCCTCGGGATTCAGACCTGCAAAAGGTTCATCGAGGAGAATAAGATCGGGTTCTGTAGCGAGAGCAATACCTATGCTCAATTTTTTAAGATCTCCATGTGATAGATTTTTTGCCTGGGTATCCAGATAGTCTTCAAGATGTATTTTCCTGGCCACTTCTTCAGCAACTCCCTCGTAATCCTTTGAATGGGCCATGCCGGGTATGCACAGGTTTTCTCTTACGGTAAGGTTTGAGAATACCTTGATGAGCTGAAAAGTTCTCGTTAAACCCATTGAAACAAGTTTATGTGGACTTAAACCTGTTATTTCCTTCCCTTTGAAATATATACTTCCAGAATCGGGTTTGAGAAATCCAGAGATCAGGCTGAAGAGGGTTGTTTTACCTGCTCCATTCGGGCCTATAATACCGAGACATTCACCCTGCTTTACAGTGAAACTGACATCATCTATCGCTGTAAGGCCACCAAATCTTTTTATCAGGTTCTTCACTTCAAGGATGTCATTGCTCATAAGACCCCTCCAGGTTATCCATCAATGAAGTTTCAGATTTATTAATAAAGTTAACGATTTTTAAGCCTTTATTGCCTGTTAGCAATTCACATTCTTTAAAGAGACAATTTTTAATCGTTAAAACCGATATTACCAAAAATTTTAAGGCTTTTTAATGCCAAGATTCATTGTTACTGGAATGTTGAAACAACGGGGGTGTTCTCATAGGAGTCCAGAGTGATGACTGGTTGCCAACTTTAAATGACCAGGAATTTAGCGGGAAGAGAATTATTCTCAGGCTCGATCTGAATTCCCCTATGGTGGGGGAAAAAATTCTTGATCTCACAAGATTCGTAAGCCATATTCCCACACTCAAGGCACTGGAAGATTCGGCCATAGTCATTCTCACCCATCAGAGCAGACCGGGCAAATCTGATTTTACAACCCTTGAACCTCACGCTGAAAGGTTAGGTGATTTGCTGGGGAGGGATGTCAGATACGTGGATGATATATTTGGCTCCAGAGCCATTGAACTCATAAAGAGATCAGGATCAGGAGATGTCATCCTTTTAGAGAACATAAGATTCTACTCTGAAGAAACGCTGAACCAGCCTCCTGAGAAACACGCTGAGACCCATCTTGTGAGGAAACTGTCACGGGTGGCCGATTTCTATGTGAATGATGCATTCTCAGCTTCTCACAGACCACATGCATCCATAATCGGATTTCCGCCGGTTCTGCCCTCCTATATAGGACTTCTTATGGAGAAAGAGCTATCGGCAATTTCAAAGATCATGGAAGGGGATGGCAATAAGCTTTTCATACTCGGAGGGGCTAAAGTTGACGATTCAATAAAGGTCATGAAGAATGTTCTTGAGAGGAAGATAGCTGACAGGGTTATACTCACAGGTCTCGTCGCCAATTACTGCATTATGGTGAAAGGTCAGAGGCTGGGAAGGAAAAATGAGAAAATCGTCAGAGATTCTGCAGGTGAGGCTGATCAATCTGCCATAAAAAAGCTTCTGAAAAAATATGGAGATAAAATTTCATTCCCTGAAGATGTGGCGGTTTTAAGAGATGGAGAGAGGAAAGAGGTTCCCCTTGGAAAACTAAGAGATGACGATGTAATATACGATGTTGGGATTGAGAGCATTGCTAAATTTGTTGAGGAAATTAAATCCCATGATATCTCTGTTATGAACGGTCCAGCAGGTGTTTTTGAGGACGAGAGATTCTCTCTCGGCACATTTGAATTGCTCAGGGCAATGACTAAAACCCGTTTCTCGTTTATAGGAGGTGGGCACATATCAACCGCAGCAAGAATGGCTGGAGTTGATGGCAGGATAGACCACGTCAGCACCGGAGGAGGCGCCAGCATACTACTACTTTCCGGAGAGAGACTTGTAGGGATAGAAACCATCAGGACTTACTGGAATAAAAAATGGAAAAAAAGATTCTCAAAATTGGAATCCAGATCATGAAATTTCTGTTCACTCATCCAAAATTCCTTAAGATTGAATATTATCAAACTTGGCTTTTTGAAGTTTCAATTTTATGAACTGGATCGTCACCAGTTTAAATTCACTCCTATCAGAATGTGTATGGATCCCATTTTTCGGAAATTCAGGTATCC
>WAJW01000170.1 GCA_015523685.1 Archaeoglobaceae archaeon | reverse complement strand
GCTGTCCATGAATATGGCGAGGGATTACGACGCTCTCTCAAGAAAACTGGATGAGTATCGCAGGGTCAGAGGAATACTTTCAAACAGGGGATAAGATTAATTATTATATCATGCTAAACTCTGTTGATGCAATTCAGCTTTCTCCACATCGCTGATGTTCATCTTGGTTACGAGCAGTACGGGAGCGTGGAGAGGTTCCTTGACTTTGGACAGGCATTCTACGAGGCGATAAAGTATGCTAAGGACAGTGATGTGGATTTTGTCCTAATATCGGGGGATCTGTTTAACAAAAGGTCCGTTAATCCAAAGACACTTCTTCAGGCAACATATGCCCTTAAAATGCTAAAAGAAATGGACATACCCGTGATATGCGTTGAGGGAAATCACGACAGGGCTCATTTCTCTGATGAGGTCTCATGGATGAACTACCTTGCGAGAGAAGGATTCATAAAACTCCTGAACCCGGAAATCAGAGATGGAAAGGTTTTAATCACGCCCTGGGATGAAAAGAAGGCAAGAGGGGCATACTATGAGATTGACGGCGTCAGGATTTATGGTATCAAATATTACGGGTCATCCACCGAGGCTGTACTCAGAGAATTTATAAAAAATGTTGAACCATCAGATCGGTTCTCAATTCTCATGATGCATACCGCCATAGAGGGATATATCCCCGGAAATGCAGGTGTCATAAGCTACAGCACCCTCTCTGAGCTCAGAGACAGGATAAACTATGTTGCCCTCGGACATGTCCATAAGTTTTACACCGTGGATGACTGGGTTTACAATCCCGGGTCCCTTGAGACGTGGAGTGTTGATGAGTACCGGTGGAAGAAGGGATTCATACACGCGGTTGTGAAAGATGGAAAAATCAGAGCGGAGCTTATAGAGAACAGGAGAAGAAAGTTTGTCAGACTGAATTTTGATTTTAAGGGGGAGGAATCATACAGGGATCTGGAAATTTTCATGGCGAAAAACAGAGTTGAAGGCAATCCTGTTGTGGAGCTTACTGTTGATGGTTACAGGGATGAAATAGACGAATCCAGAATAAAAAAGATGGTTGAAAGAATTTTCGATCCTGTGGTTGTCAACATAAGGATTCGTGATGTCGGAGGAAGGTATGACATTTCGGTTGAGGACGTTGGTGGTGACATTGAAAAAACTATAATTGAAGAGCTCACCAGATCCAGAAAGTTGCTTGGTCCGATGTATCACTCCACGGAATTTATACTTGAGCTAAAGGAGATATTCACATCACCATTCAACCCTGAAATAGTGGATCGGAGGATTGAACAGTTTTTGATGAGCTTCACTGGCAATGAGTCATCCAGGCAACCATCTGTTAAAGTGGAAGGAGAACCTGAAACTGAGAACGGGGATGCGGAAGTCTGGGACTGGAGGAGGGCATATGATAAAAGGGGTTGAACTCAGGAATATAAAGAGCTATGTCTCCGCAGAAGTTAAGTTTACTCCGGGCACCAATTCCATCATTGGAGAGAACGGTGCAGGAAAGACGACAATACTCGAATCAGTTGGATTTGTTCTCTTTGATCATCTTCCATACACTCTCTCCGCTTTTTTGAGAAGTGGAGAGACGACAGGAATTGCAAGGGTTACCATAATTTCGAAGATGGATGGGAGAGAGTACCAGGTCGTGAGAAAGCTCACTAAAAGCTCAACATCCGAATACATGGTTGTGGATCCGGAGCTGAAAAGAAAGGTTTGTGAGGGGAAGGCTGATGTTCTGGACTGGGTCAGGAAGAACCTCGGAATAGGAAGGTATATTGATCTGAGGACTTTTTTCGAGAATGCAGTTGGTGTGAGACAGGGGACCATGGTCTCCCCATTTCTTCTCCCCCCTCATGCAAGAAAAAATGTCTTCTCACCCCTGCTCGGACTTGATGTTTACAGAACTGCATTCGAAAAGAGCAGGGAGTATCTCAACTTTCTGGAGAAGAGGATCTCGGAAATGAAGGTGAGGGAGAGCGAGTTATCTGGCAGGCTGAGTACTCTCGAGGATAGAGTAAAGATGCTGGATGCTCTGAAAGAAGAGCTCAACCATGACATCACAAAACTCAGGGCGCTGGAAAAAAAACTGGAAGAGACGGAACTGAAGAAAAAAAAGCTGGAGAAAACCATGGAAAGGATTGCAGAGATTGAAACGGAACTCAGGGTTTTAAACACAAGAATCACCGAGATCGGGGATAGTATTGAGAGAGCCCGCGGGGAACTGAAGGTTATTGAAGGGAAAAAGGAGGAGATGGAGAAACACAAAATTGCTTACCGGGATTATCTAAGGTATCAGGAGCTACTGGCCGGTCTGGAAAAGGAGCTCGAAAAACTGTCCCATGAGAGGGACACCCTGATAAAGGACAGGCTGAGATTAAAAGAGCTTGAAACAAAACTCAAATCCCTGAAAGAGAGGCTTGAAGAAATCAATAATGCGGAAAAGGAGATTGCCACGCTCGAGAAACTGTTGGAGAGCGTTAAGACAGCAGAAATAGAGGAGAGATCTCTGATAGAATTTGAGAAGGAATACGCAGTCCTTGAAGACAGGAAAACAGCTATAAGATCAGAAATCGATCGAATTAAAGAAAAAATA
>WAJW01000169.1 GCA_015523685.1 Archaeoglobaceae archaeon | reverse complement strand
TCTCAATACTCTGACTCTCTCTTCAATCACATCACGGTTAACACCGAGCATTTCAGCGGTATGATTGTATGGTAAATCTCTTATGGGTATCTCCTCATGTCCATCCCTGGTGGGTATTATCAGCATGAGCCGCTTATCAACTCCCGGAACTCGTTTTTCCATTTCTTCAAATTTAATTGCCCCCCCGAAATGGTAAAATTCAATCTCACGTCTTTTTGGATTCACGAGTGGAAATGTAACTGTTGTTCTCTCCTTAAGAACATACACTCCTTTTATCAGATGTCCCGGTGTTGCCTGGACTATTTTCTTCTCAACAATCTCCTCGGGAATAGCCGTTTCAATCCTGAAGCTCGGAATTGTCTGAGGTATGAAAATGTCAACATCGCTACCGGGATTTACATCTCCTCTTGCGACACTCCCATGGATCAGACCCTGTATCCCGTGGTTTTCCAGCCATTCCATCACCTCTCCCGCCCTCTCCCTCAGGGTTTTAAGCAGTGACCATCTCTCTTCTGTATAGACAATTTTCTTTCTTGGCCCGAATGTCCCTGTTTTAGGTCTCATTGTCCTTTACGCTCTCTTCTATCCATCTCAGGTATTCTGGATTCCCCCTTTCAATATTGAAAACACATATGCACGGCACTGAATAGCTGTGAAGTTCTTTGATTCTGGCCATTGCCTCTCTGACACGCTCACCCGTGGTTTTAACAATCATTGCTACCTCATCCTCTTCCTGGACACCATCCCATCTGTAAATAGAATGAACTGGAAATATATTAACACACGCTGCGAGCCTCTCCTCAACAAGGGCCCTTCCTATTTTCCGGGCTTCCTCGTGCCCCGAGGCAGTTACATACATGAACACATACATAAAATGCACCTCCAGAATAATAGGTCGGGAAAATGTATAAAAATATTGAGGCTATAGAACCTCAGGATTCATTTTCTCCGGTTTTGGTCTCGCCTATCTCCTTATTTTCCTCCTCTTTCTTTTCCTCTTTGAACGATTCCAGAAACTGAACTTCTGTTATGTTTTCAAGTCTGCGAAAGATCTCCTCAGCAACTCTCTGTTTTCCGAGTATGTACCATTCCCTCATCACCGCATCCTGAGGAATCTTAAATGTAACTGTGGAATCGGAGATGGTCACATCGCCTTCCACGCCTGTTATCAGAAGGAGGATCGCCCCTGCCTTTTCTTCAGGATCTTCGATGACCTCTCTGATTTCATAGTCGTATTTGATTTTCTTTCCTGCGAGGGGATGGTTGAAATCAACTATGGCCCTTCTGCCTATCACCTTCTCCACGATTCCCGTTCTGTTCCCTATCCTTACTGACTGGCCGATTTCGGGTCTCTCTCTGAATTTGGTTATTGAAATGGCCTCGACAAGGTCAGGGTTCCTCTCGCCGAATGCCTTTTCAGGTGGGACTTCAATGGATCCGCTGTATCCGGGCTCCTTTCCAATTATATCCTCTTCCAGTCCTTTCACAATATGCCCTGCACCTATTATGATCGTTATATCCCCGTACCTTCCTCCCTCTGAATAAATCCCCTCCTTTCTGGCCAGCTCTTCATCTGTAGTATCTATCACCTCTCCCGTGTCGAGTCTTGCGGTAAAGCTGAGCTTTACGAAGTCTCCTTCTTTTATTGCCATGGAATCACCCGTTTATTTTTTATAGAGAATCCCACACATGACAACCATATAAAAACTTTTGGAGAAGGATGCATGGAGGTTGAGATAAAAGTCCCGTTAACAGAGGAGGAGTTTGAAAGGATAAGGGAGATTCTGAGATCCAGGGGGGTGTTCGTTGAGAGGAAGTTTGAGAGTGACGTTTACTTTAACCATCCATGCAGGGATTTCCGGAAAACTGATGAAGCTCTTAGAGTGCGGTATGATGGAAATTCACTTAAAATGACCTACAAAGGCCCGAAAGTTGATTCCGATACCAAAGCGAGAGAGGAGATTGAAGTACAGCTTTACGAGGACGTGGGGAAAATTCTTGAAAAACTCGGTTTCAGAACTGCCGGAAAAGTGGAGAAAGCCCGTGAGATTTATCATTTCGAGGATGTAACGGTGTATCTCGACGATGTTCATAACCTGGGGAAATTCCTTGAGATAGAGATGCACTCGGACAATGTTATGGTTGCAAAAGAGAGAATATTTGAAGTTCTCAATCTCATTGGTCTTAACAAGGACAGAACCACGAGAAAGTCGTATCTGGAATTGCTGTTTTAATGGGGAAAATTTAGATATATTCAGACTTATTTTATCATGTAGATGTTCGAAATTGAAATTGAAAGCAGGGATGAGAAACTCAAAGATTACTTTCATGATATAGCACGGGATGTTCTCAACAAGTTTGAAGACGTTCCCAGACTTGATATCAGGATTTACATCTGCGAAAATGAGGATTACGCGGTTAAACGCCTGTCAGAGCTGAATATAGATGAGAAAACGAGGGCAGAGTTGATTGACTATTCAAGGGAGAAGGTTCCTTTTTCCGTGAGTGATGATGGATCAGACCATGTGTTCATTTTCATTTCCGGTGAGAGTGAGTACCTCAAGTGGAACAGAAGCGCTTTCTCCGGATTGCTTGCCCATGAGGTGATGCATGCGGTTCAGAGAAGAGCGGGAATTGAGGACGAAATAAAAAAAGGATTGAAGAGGATAACAGCCATCGTGAAAAGGATTTCAGAGGAAATAAACATGGATGAAAAATTCATTGAGGAAATACTCAGAATTGCAGTTCTGAGCCTTAAGGATATATTTGCTGAAAAGAGAATAATTTCTCTGTCTTTTCTCGATGATTACCTTGAACACCTCTACAACGTTGTAGGCGTGAAAAAGTTCTGTCCCATGCCTGAGTTCGGGGATGGGGAAATTGAGAACCTTGTGGAGAAAATTAAATTTGAACTTCAGATGATGAGCATCTGGCTTCCTCTGGTTGACATAGAGCACACCAAGGCAAGAGAAATTCTGAGACATGTGGAGAAATGCTACGAGGTAAATCTGAGAGATATCGCAAAGAGGTTTCGAATACTCGAGGTTCTCTACACCACAAAATTTTCCATGACATCTGATTTCGTTTCGGAGTTTCTCATCTCTGTACTCAGGGTCATTTACCAGCTTGTGATGGGAGATATGTTTGTGGTGAGCCACATCACATCTGCGATCAACAGGATATCAGAGATGGAAATTCCTGAAAAGGAACTTGTCATAAACACACTCCTCAAGGCGGTTCACAGTTTTCTGAAGAAGCACCCCGATAAGAATGAGGACTTTAAAAAACTCGAAACTGAGTTCAGAGAAAATCTGAAGGAAAGGCTTGATGAAGGGGAATTCAATGAGTGGATGGAGATAGTGGATGAATATGAAAGGGATGATCTCCTCAGACTGCCTCTTTACTTCACCGTAAGGTATGCCAGAGAGAAGGAACTGGAGAAAATAGATGATGAAAGCATTTATGAGCCTATTTATCTCCTTGCCGATGCATCGTACGAGGTCACATCGGATGAATTCTATATGGATCTGAGGAACTTTGTGATACTCGAAATGCCGAAGTTATCATGGAATCACATTGAAAAGGCAAAAAAACTGCTTTACTATGAATTTGAACTTCATCAGAAAATCTTTGAAGAGTCTGTAAACGGAGAATTTGCAAAAAAGCTTGTAAAGAGTTTTGAAAAGTTCAACATAGAAATCAGGAATGAGTTCATCGAGTCATGCCTTTCCATCCTGAAGGCATATGATACTGTGAAGGGCAGGAGAAATGCTGAGGAGCTTCTTTCCGTTTTAATAAAGGCTTACGGAAAGGATGAAGTGGATCTCTCTCTGATGACCAGGATAACGCTTCTTGCCCTCAACCTTGATTTCAGGTTTATAGATGAGGTTGTCGAGAAAATCTCAGAGGTTTAGCTCTCTCTCGAGTCTCCTCAGTTTTTCCATTCCCCTCTCCAGTTTTTTATTTGCCCTGTCTGTCAGGATCTCGATGTAATCAGGGGAGACAAGAATCCTGCCATTGAGGGAGAGAAGAGATTCAAGAACTTCCGTGCTGGTTATCTCAACAACGGCCTTCCACTCAGAGACACTGAGTATGCACGACCTCTTGAATCCCGCCCTGAGTCCTGATTTAACAATTGAATCTGCCATTTCCAGTGATGAAACAGCCAGATGTATGATGGGCGGCTCAACCTTCAACCAGCCCTCGTTCGAGCAGAGTTTCAGGGCAGTTGCAATGGCTTCAGGAGTTACCTCATGATGCCATTTTCCCCTGAAAACCGCGTTTTTCTTGTCTCCGAATTCGGGCAGGTCGATGATGCCAATCCTCCCACTGCAGGAAGAGAGGGTTACACAGTCAGGCCTTGAATTTATTGATTCAATCAACCCTGTGAGTTCCCTGTCCACCTCCCCTCTCTCCAGAGCATGGTTCAGTTTTTCAAGACGCGAACTCCTGAACATCTCCCATCTCATTCTTCTCTCAGAAGATTCATTTCGAGACCTATTTCCAGCCATGCCCATGCCCACACCACACATTCAAATGACCTGACATAGTCCTTCCTCTTCATGAAATAATCACTGTCACTTGCATAAGCTTTTATGTTCTCGAGAAACCGCTCTCCTTCTGTATTTTCCGGGATTAAATGCTGTAACCTTACCACAAGCTCTTCCCTCATTTTTGAGGTCTCCATGATGAGAGATTCAGTTACATCCATCAGAATTTTCAGATGGGTCAATTGAATAAATATGTTAGTGCATGAATTGACGGCAAGGCATGATATAACTGGATTATTACGAAACTTCTGAAATGCCTGGTAGAAATGGGAGAATGTATTTCCGGAAAACCACATTCCGGCCTTCTTTTTAATTCCCCTGAAATCTTATATATCTTCACTCCCCTATTTCCATGCATATGGTGGATTGCACTCATGAGCGGATAGAGTTACTCGGGAGTGATAAGGGAAACAACAGGTATTACAGGTGTCTGGATTGCGGTTACGGTATTGTGGTCACCTCAGATGGAGATGTGTATCAGATTCCACCCAGGAAGGAAAAATGAAGCTTGAAGGCGTTCTTTTTGATCTTGACGGAACCATAGTGGAACTGAATCTTGACTTTGAAAGAATACGTAAGGAGATCGGAATTGAGGAAAGGTTTATTCTTGAAGCCATAAATAAAATGGATGGAAACAGAAAGAGGATAGCAATGGATATCCTGAGGAAAATTGAAGTTGAATCTGCTCTCAGTTCCAGACTTGTACCCGGTGTGAGAGAATTACTGGAATTCCTGAAGGATGTGGGGATTAAATCGGGAATTGTAACAAGAAACTGCAGAGATGCTGTTATGACCATCCTGGGGAAGCATGAAATTTATATTGACTGCATAGTTACGAGAGAAGATGCGCCTCCCAAACCCTCTCCTGAACCGGTCAGGACCGCCCTGAAGAAATTGTCTCTTGATCCTGAAAAAACTCTCTATGTGGGTGATTTTCTTTTTGACATAATGGCCGGAAAGTCTGCGGGAGTCAGAACTGTTCTTCTTGTGAACGAAAGAAACATGGAATTCAGGGATATGGCGGACTTGGCAGTCCCCTCCATGGATGATCTGAAAAGATTGATTGAAGATATGATCGATCACGAGTAGAGGACGATCTCATTTTTTGAGATTGGATACGATTGATTCAGAATAAACGATAAAATATAAGTTGGGTAAATAATAAGGACAGGTTGTGCATGTATTCGACCTTCAGCTGTCAACCTTCACACTGAGCATCTTTAAAAGTTTATTTCTCAACGTCACTGTCACCGCTATTCTGGTTGCACTGGCCTGGTTCAAAAATGGGTTGTTCCGTGCTTTAAGCATCGCGGTGATTTATCTGAGACACAGCATTGACCGCAAATCCATCATCTTAGTTTGGGTTGACAAAAGATCTCTCACAGAGAAACTGGCATCAAGGCTTGAAAGAACACTCGAGGAGAATTTCAGAGTTGTTCCACTGAGATCACCGGAGCAACTGTTCAGATTTCCGCAGAACAGGAATATAACACGGGCTGTAATTTTGATGGTAACGGATGTGACCAAGCTTTCAGAGGTAGAGGAGAGAAGAGAGAGAATTCAGGATTGGCTGAAAGAATATGTTTTGAAGGGGGGAGGGCTGGTGGGAGGGCATGACATAATTTACAGAAGGACAAGAAATACAGTTCTTGAAGAAATTTTTGGTGGAAGGCTTCTGGAATTCAGTAGAATGGAAAAAGTGAGGTATGCGAAAAACCCGGGTGAAGAATCTGTAATTTTCAGAGACCTTCCAGAGGAATTTGAACTCGATGATGGAGAGATTGTATGGGGGAAATGGAATGATGACGTTAGGATACTTTTTAAAACTCCTGTTCCCGATTCAAAACCTCTGGTGACCTTCAGAGAATATGGATTGGGCAGGATACTATGGATAAATAGCTTTGATGATCGGGAGGGATATGAAAACCCCATCTCAAAAAATGATTCAAATTTTATGAGCCTTATCAGAAACGCAATTCTTCTGGTTTCACGTCAAAGCCAGAGTGAGAGGGATATATTGATTATTGGCCACAGAGGATTCTCCGGTAAATACCCGGAAAATACTGTTTTAGCCTTCATTAAAGCCCTGAACGCTGGGGCTGATGGTGTAGAGCTTGATGTCTGGCTTTCAAAAGATGGAAAAGCGGTGGTCTTCCATGATTCCACATTACAGAGATTCACAGGAAATCCCACTCCGGTAAAAGATCTGACCTTGAATGAGTTGAAGAATGTTCATATGGGTGCCGGCCAGACCATTCCATCATTAGAAGAGGTTTTAAAGGTGATTCCACATGATACATTTCTCAATATAGAGATAAAGGACAGGGAGGCAGTTGAGGAAGTATTGGAAGTTCTCAGGGAGAATGATGTAAAAAATGTGGTCTTAACATCTTTTGATGTAGAAATTCTGAGAGATTTAAAAGAATCAGGAGAAAATTTCAGGTCTGGACTGCTTAAAACAATGGATGGGACACTGGAGCTTGTTGAAATGAGGGAAAAATTCTCGGAGACTCTCCTTCTCGCCCGTGAGCTTGGATTATGGTGCATTGTTATCCCCATTGAATCCGCACTTCAAGTTAGCCCGGACAGGTTCAAAGAGTTTTTGAGGCGATTACGAGTTGCGGGGCTCAAAATTTTTTTCTGGGCATATGCGGATGAGAATTTTTACAGAAAAAGCATGCTTGAAAGTTTAAAATCTCTCTATGATGGTGTGATCACGGATCATCCTGAAAGGATGAAAGAATTCCTCAATGCAGGATAGCCGGTTGCTTTCATGGAGATCGGTCGAAACGGTATAAGGATAAAAAATGAAATCACTGTAGAAATTCCTGCTCCCACTTTTTAAGCAGGCGACTGCTCTGAGAGACATCAACAAACAGCCCTTCGACCCTTTCGATCTCCGATTTTGTTACCTTTCCATTTCCGTTCAGACTGGCAATCTCTGATGCAGGAGCCAGGAGCTGTGTCGCATATCTCAAACTGGTTTTTTCTCCGATCTCTGTGAGATAGTCAAGGGCCTGATCCTCGATTTCAATATTGCTCTCCCTTACCCTTATCCTGATTATCTCTTTTATCTCCTCCTTTGTGTATGGTTCCGTGGTTATTATGAGAAGTCTGTCAAGTAGATCGAGGGGAATTCCGTGAGGACTGACTATATCCGTGCCCCTTATCCTTGCAAACCCTCTGTTACTTGCCAGTATTATTATTGGAGCAAGCTCCGACTCCATAGCTCTGTTCATGAATGAGAAGAGTTCTATGTCCAGCAGATGGGTTTCATCAACAAAGAGCACCCCTGGAAGTAGTTCCGCCCTTCCATTCTCCACCCATTCCTTCACCTGATCATCCACGGCCTGTCTCACCTCATTGTCTATTTCCCTGCCGGTATCACCGAAAAGGGAAAGCAGTCCCGGTCTTCTGGCATTCGCCTCATCGAGATCATGGAGTGTAACAGTATACACAAACTCTTTCTCCTTCTCCACGCTTCCTTCAGGAACGGGGACGATATCCCTGCTGTCTATGTCATAACTTTTATCTCCTCTTCCAGATCTCCCCAGCCTTGCAACCCTTGCAGACTCCCGGTCTATCATTATCACATCACCAATCTGAACTCCCTCCTGCATGAACTGCATGGCAACCCTTCCACTCAGGGTGTAGCTCTTTTTCTCATCCTTTGTGGCAAGGGTGAGGGTCGCAGAATCAGGAATTTTCATTGATGGATTGTAGGGATGTGGAACCATGTTGTAGTCGAGCCCCACTATCTCACCCTCAAGAACCTTTCGCATGCTCTTAAGTCTGACTCCTATTGCTTTTCTCATAGCCTGTATCAGTACCTCAGTCTTTTTCATTTCAGCACTGTAGCACTCTGAAGCGCTTAGCTGGACAAATGGCAGGTCTCTGCCCAGTTCCTTACTTATTGCCACGGCAATTGCGGTTTTACCCGTTCCCGGTGGACCTGCTATGAGTATGCCTCTCCCTCCCATTTTACCGCTCTTTATAAGCCTGACTATTGCTCCAGCAGCCTCCCTTGCCTTTTTCTGACCCACAAGGCCATCCGCGACATCCATTGCTCTGAGATTCTCATCAAGCCCGAGACCTCTGATGTGGGAGTGAGCTCCGACTCTCTCAAATTTTCTTGTTACTTCCTGTATTTCAGCAATATCTTCAATCAAAGTCCCACCCCCGTGAGAGATTCAAGAAACGATGAATATATTCTTTCCAGATTCAAGTTCCCTTTTTATTATCTTACCGAGTTCCTTATCCTTTCTAACCCTTATATATCCTTTACTGCTCACTGTGGGGCTGAAGAGGTATCTGTCCTCTGCATAGAGATCTACGGTTCGTTTTTCGAGACCTCTGGCACCTATCACGTAATATCTTTCTGTCTCATCAATCTCAGCGGGCATTCTGTTCTTTCTCTCCAGCTCCCTCACGTCTATTTTTATCCCGAACTGTTTTTCTATGGAGGTTATGTTGCTACCCTTCCTGCCGAGAATTCGAGGAATGTCTTCCGGATGAACTCTCACTATTGCCTTATGGTCGGATATCATCTCAACCTCGGCATTGGAGACGTGTTTTTTTATGGTCTTTTCCAGGGCCTTCTCGATAACTTCATAGGATTTCTTCCTCTCCTTTTTTATGGGCATCACAATGATCTCTTCTCCGAAGGTGTAGATCTCATATCTTGGTTCACCATCTGAGAAACTCCTCACCTCTATAACAGGTCTCGCGAGGTCTTCCTCGTGCATGCCATGAGGCACCTTCACCGTGAAGCTCAGTTCATAGACCTCCTTAACCTCTCCCCCTTCGATGAATATGATGGTATCAACCACCTGGGGGATCACTCCAAGCTCCACCCTTCCAAGCATCCTCTGTATGGCATCGATCGGTCTTGTTGCATGCATTACTCCGATCATCCCGACTCCTGCGAGCCTCATATCTGCAAAAATTTCAAAATCTGATGTTTTTCGTATCTCATCATAGATCGTGTAATCGGGCCGAACAAGAAGCAGGATGTCAGCTGTTAGAGCCATGTTGTTTTCGAGAGGAGAATACTGGGTTATCTCATCCTTTACTATAAGATCTCTCGGGGATTCCATGGTTTTTACAATGTATCCCCTGTCATGGAGAAACTCTGCAAGGGTTGCTGCAAACGTTGACTTTCCTGCGCCGGGTGGGCCTGCTATGAGTATTCCCCTCTGACTCTCCACAAATCTCTTTTTCAGCTCTTCTCCCAGATTGTACTCGTCAATGGATACCTTTGCCACAGGTCTCACCGCTGTTATCTCCATTCCATCCGAAAAGGGAGGCCTTGCAATGGCAATTCTAAGCTCTTTAAGCTGAACTACCGTAACGCCCTTCCTCTCTATTTCGATGAAACAGTCCGGATTCTGTCTGGCTGATTCGAGAATCTCCGTGGCCATATCCACAAGCTCTTTTTCCGTTGATGGTTCATCCCTTATCCTGACGAGTTTGAGTTTACCAACACTGCCCCTCTTTGCGTAGGGTGGTACATTTTCCTTCAGATGCACCGACATTGTGTCGGGTGTGAAAAAATCCCATATTTTAATCCCGTAAGGATCAAGTCTTTCCTGTTTGACGAAGAAAACTTTTATCCCCTTGGATTCGGCTATCTCTGCCTGAACCCTGTCACTCGTTATGAGTGTCGCTCCTTCCTTAAGGGCAATCTCGCGAATTATGCTGTCTATTGCTCCTGATTTAGCGAGTTTTATCTCTTCAGGTGTGGGTTTTCTCCCCTCAAACCTCAGTGTGATTTTACCCTCTTCGGAATATCTCTGGATCTTCTTGATCTCTTCTATACCTATAACACCCGTCTCTCTTCCCTGATTTGCCTGTGCTTCGAGCTCTGTCATAACTGCCTCAGGCACCACTATCGTTCCCCTGATCACCCCATCGTCAATCATCGGTATGATTCTGCCATCCACCACCACAGAGGTGTCAACAACATATTTCATCTCTCATCACCATAAACCTGTTCAGGTTCAAATACCTTCTTCCCCACAACCTCTCCGTTCAGTTTTCTGTAAAAGCAAGAGCGATATCCCGTATGGCACGCTCCACCTTTCTGGTTTACCTTCAACAGAAGTGCGTCTCCATCACAGTCAACAAGAATTTCAAGAACCTTCTGTGTGTTTTCTGATGTTTCGCCTTTTTTCCATATCTTCTCTCTGCTTCTGCTCCAGTAATGGGCAAATCCCGTTTTCATCGTGAGTTCAAGGGATTCTCTGTTCATATATGCAAGCATGAGAACCTCGCCGGTTTTTTCGTCCTGAACTATAACAGGGATGAGGCCATCATCATTCCATTTCAGCTCCATATCAATTTAAAATCTGTGAAACATTTATAAAACATTCTGTTGTCTTCCCTAAGGATGAGGTTTCATGTTCTCGAGGGAGAAATTCATGTTGAAGATCCTGAAAAATTTATTAAAGCGGTGAAAAATGCTGAAAAGAAATTTGATGCAACAATACAGTTCATAAATTCCGATATGGTTGCTGGAAGAAAACATGTTGAAATTGCCCTGAAAAAAGCTATGAAAAATTTTGGAAAAAAACCCATTTCATCAGATCCGGGCATGGAAATCCTTCTGTATGTATCCGCCCAGAGACAGATAAAAAAAGCACTGAAATTTGGCATAAAAAAAGGTTTGAACAGGGTTGTGGTTGTGATTCTCGGCAATGACAACGCGGTTGAATGGGTCAGAGAATTTCTCAGAGAGAAAAAAGTTCTGAAATTCACCCCGGAAAAAAGAAGGGTCATTCAGGAACTGTATGGCATAACGAATGAAGAGATTGAAATTACAGGAGAGAATAGAATAGAAGATCTTGTTGTGGAGCGTGTTGTCCTGTTCAGTGTCTCACAGGAGTGAGTTCTGAGTAAAACTGGAAATCCCCGAGCAGAGGGACTCTGACGTGGCAGACCACCGCTTTTCCCTCCATCTCACACCCCCCGAATATGCAGTTTATGCACATGTTCATGATCATATCTCTGATCTGGTATGTTAAAAAAGTTTCCTTTATGATGAGGAAAATTATAATTTTTTCATACATTTATAATATTAATTCATATAATATGATCCATCGCTATTTTCTCGCTAACAGGCCTTTCCCCTCCCACCCAGAAACAGGGGACGTGAATGTTCTTTTCAGCAGTACAGGAGTTATCATGGTCGTGACGAAAGACATAACAACGGAAATCACATAGATGTCCTGGTTGATGGCACCGTATGAGAGGCCGTAGTATGCCACTATAAGCCCGACCTCTCCTCTGGGGATCATACCGATCCCTATTCTGTTAGACCCGATTCTGTTGAACCCACCTATATGGGCGGCAATAAAGCATCCGATATACTTCCCCAGAATGGCGAAGATCACTATAACAACACCCAGTTCGGCTATTGTGGGTATTTTTTTGACATCCACAAGCATTCCCATGACAACAAAGAAAATGGGGACGAGAAACTCATATATTGGTCTGAGTCTCTGTGCAAGAAATTCTTTATGGGCAGATGCGGACAATGCCAGTCCCGCTGCATAAGCCCCTATAATCATTGCAAGGCCAACGAGATTGGCCAGATATGAAACGATAAGGCCGATTGAAATGGCAATTGCGAGCTGAGACCCCGGGTTTCTGAATAGATGAAGGAATTTTGATATCTGATCTGAAAATTTAAGCCCGATGTATATGAGAACGAGCCAGAATACAACAGCCTTTAAAATTATAAGCCCTATACTCCCTATTCCCGATTCCACACCCCCTTCTCTGGAAACTGTCAGGGCAATGACTATCGCAAGCACGATTATACCGAGAACGTCATCTATCACAGCAGCACTTAAAATTGTTGTCCCCTCTTCCGTGTTCAGTTTCCCGATATCCTGAAGTACCCTTGCTGTTATCCCGACGCTTGTGGCTGTCATCATGGCTCCAACGAAGAGGGCTGTCTCATGGACATGGGGTCCAGTGTACATGAAGAGAATGGTGAGGTATCCCAGAATGAAGGGAAGAATTATACCTGCAGCTCCAACAAGACCGCCAACAAAACCGAATTTCACGAATTTTTCTATATCTGTTTCAACTCCAACAAGGAAAAGAAGGAGGATAACTCCAATGTTGGCGATAAGGTCAATTTCAGGCGATACAGGTATTGGAGATCCGGTGAAAAGCTCGAAACCAAATAGAGGGCCAAAGGCGAAGGGACTCAGAATTATACCGGCAATAAGCTCTCCGAGAACTTCAGGTTGCCTGAGGTACTTTTCGACAAGTTCACCGAAGATTTTTGCGAAAAAGAGCATCACTGCCAGGTTCAGCATGACATGGGGTATTATTTCCGTTGATGGAGCAGTCATTATATGAGTTTAAATCGTGATGTTTATAAAATTCTTTTGTTTTTGAACATGATGTGGGTTTTAGACATGCAACTATACTTCCGGGGTGGTCTGGGATTGTAGAAAGATTTCAGCTTGTTCCAAGTATAGAATGGTCTGTAGATCATACAGGCAATCCTGGAGAGTATATCCCCCATCTCTGAATTTTGTTCTGTTC
>WAJW01000168.1 GCA_015523685.1 Archaeoglobaceae archaeon | reverse complement strand
GAGTGAAATGCTCAGAAGTTCCATCGGATAATTCGGAAACACTTCGAGTGAGAATTTTGTTCTGACAACCTTTTTCCCAGATATCCATTTGTCTGTTAGGTTCTGTTCTGTAAGTTTCAGCAAATATTTCAAATCGTTCTGTAATTCTTCCTCATGGAGATATTTAAATGCAAGATTCAATACCTCCCTAAGCTTCTTCCTGTATTCTTTCAATATTATGTCCATCATAATACCTCCTAAAATATTCTTTTCTGAATTCTGGATTGAAAATGACCTTGGACTTCTCTATTCTTGATTCCAATCTTTTTATTAGATTTTTTGATAGTTTCCTGTAATTCTCCAGCAAGTTTTCGTTAGATCCGTAGGATTTTGCTATTGCTTTGGCTGCAAGCATCCCACTCTCGAGTGCAAAACTTATACCTTCTCCACTTGAAGGACTGACAAAACCTGAAGCCTCTCCAGCGAGTAGAATGTTACCTTTTCCAAATAGCACATCTCTTGATGAGTTTATGATCGTTAGTCGATATGATTCAAGGTTATTTATTTTGCCCTCGAGTTTGAAATTTTTTAGTAAATTTTTAAGTTTTCCAACAGTTCCTTTTCCAGAATACTTGGTTCCTGCCACTAAATACCTGTCTTTTGGGATTATGTATGAATAAAAATCACTAACAGTATTTGAGTCAAATACGAACATGGTTGAATCTGGAAAGAGGTGAGGTTTAAATTCAATCTGAATCAAATTAATTTTCTTTTGATCTGAATTTCTTATGTGCTTTTTCACCACCGAATTGACACCATCAGCACCTATCAAGTAATCTGCTGAAATTCTGAAATTTTTTGTTGTAACTACAATTTTATTCCTTTGATCAATTTTTAATGCCCTATCGAAAATGATTTCTGCATCCTCTCTAATATTTTCAAAAAGTAGCCTGTTAAATTCTGTTCTGTCGATACTTAATAATGTCCTATTCGTGTATATGGTATATCTGTTATCTATGTCCACAATCTCAAGATTGGTATGTTTTCCGTCTGGGGGTGCAGTTAAGCTTTCTAAGCATATCCTGTGCCTCTTCACACAGAAGACCACCACAAACTTTTCTAAGTGATGCTGACCTCTCAATAATCACAACATCAAACCCCTTTTCAACGAGGTTCCTGGCAGAGGAGAATCCTGCCGGTCCAAGACCTATAATTGCAATATCAGTATTTATTTCAATCAAGCTATCACCTCATTGAATCACCTATTATTTCTCTTATATTTTGATTTTTGATATATAAAATTAAAAATTTTCGTCTTCATAAATTACTATATCCAGCATTTTCTGACTTTACATATTCTTCGGTTAAACCATTGTTTTAAACTAGTCAGCCATAACAACAAAAATAAAAAATATTTAATGTTTTTCCCCCTTATCGGTTATAAAAATGAGAGAAAAACTCATAGCAGGGATAGACGTTGGATTGAAAGTTTCTGCAATATGTATCATGAAAGATTACTCCATCCACTCCCTTTTAAAAACCCAATCCATCAGTGCTCTTTCCGGAATCCGATATGCGGGAATCGATGCTCCCCTTTCCCTGCCTCGATCCGGGAATTTCAGAGAGTGCGAAAGAAAACTTCAGAAAATGGGCATATCCCTTTTTCCACCACTTTCAGATCTCATGATTGGTATAACAGGAAGGGGTATTGAAATGAAGGTACTGCTTGAGTCAGGGGGTGTTTCGGTGTACGAGGTCTACCCCTATGCAACAAGGGTGATACTCGGTATAGGAAGGAATGTTAAGAAAAGATCCAGATCAGGCAGGAAAAGTATTGCCAGGTCTCTTTCGAAGTTCGTCTCAAACGTTCCTGAAATGCCGGAACACGATGAACTCGATGCCATAATATCTGCCCTGACCGTACAGCTCTTTCTCGATGGGAAAGGAGAAGAGATAGGGGGAAGAGATGGGAAGATCATTGTTCCCCGTAGGTGAATGATTCGCCCGGTTTGAGCACAATCACTTCAGTCCCGATTACTTCAGAAACCCTTTTTCTGAACTCATCGGGATCGGCTTTGATCACATCGAAGGTGTTGTAGTGCATGGGAATTGCAATTTCAGGAGATACGAGCTCAACCGCCTTGACAGCCTGTGTTATATCCATCGTGTACCATCCCCCAATCGGTACGAGCATTATCTGGGGAGAATACAGCTCTCCAATGAGTTTCATGTCGTAAAAAACGCAAGTGTCCCCGGTGTGATAAACTCTCACTCCTGAGTCCTCAATAATGGCTCCAGCCGGGTTTCCTGCGGATATTATCTTGCCATTCTCCTCTATGTCACCTGAATGGAAGGCAATGGTGAATGTTATCCCTATCCCGTCTATCCAGGCAGTACCACCCAGATTCATGCCCACACCCTCAACACCTCTGGAGGAGGTGTACCTGGATATCTCGTGAATCGAGACTATTTTCGCTCCTGACCTTCTGGCGATATCTATGGCATCCCCGAGGTGATCTCCATGCCCGTGGGTGACCACTATGATATCGGGGTTCAGGTCTTCTGGCTTTACGGGTGCGAGGGGATTTCCCGAAATGAAGGGATCAATGAGAACCTTTTTTGTTTTTTCAAGCAGGAAGGCCGAATGTCCAAACCATTTTATTTTCATCCTCATCACCTCCATAATATTTTCTGCAGGCTATATGTATTATTGTTCTTATTCATTTCCCCTCCGCCTCTTTCTGAAGCTGTTTCCTCCTCTCTTTTGCGGTGTAGCCGGTGAGGTGTTCGAGAAATTTGTTGAATTTCCTTACCGTGTCTGCTGCCACATCCGTGGAAACATCCGGATCTGTTTCTGTTTCCACGCACAACAGTTTTCCGTCAAACCATGCCCTCATCTCCTTCATGGCTCCGTAGGATGTTACATAGACCTCTCCTCTCCTTTCAAAGGATCCGAAGAAGGATCTCAGTGATTCTTCAAGCCTCTCCGGCGAGGGTCTGTAACCACGTTTGAATCTGTATTTTCTCATGATCCGGGATTCATAAAAAAAATTATTTATAAGTTTAGATTTAGAATTGTCAGGGATGGCAGAGGAAAATCCCTTTTTCCCCCTTGAAGTGAAGATAAACGTTAGAGATCTCAAGAGTGCCAGACCATTTGTGCTGGCGTGTTTCCCGGGACTCGGTCTTGTGAGCACGATCGTTTCATCATATCTCGTCCAGGAAATCGAGCCAAGGCTTGTGGGTTTTATTGAATCAAGATGGTTGCCTCCCGTGGTCGCAACCCAGAATGGAATTGCCCAGCCACCTGTCCGTGTCTACGAGGTTGAAAATAAGAATCTGATAATTATCCATTCAGATGTACCGATTCTTCCTGCTGCGGTTTTTGATTTTACGATCTCTATAGCCGACTGGGTCAAGGAGCTGAATGTCTCTGAGGTGCTTTCAGTTGCAGGAGTCGCAACAATGTCCGATCAGAGGAGAGTTTTCGGTGCGGTATCGGACGAAAACATGCTTGACAGGATCAAGGACAGGGTTGAGATATTCAAATTCGGAACCATCTCAGGGATAGCGGGCACCCTCTTAACCGAGTGTGCCATCAGGGACATCCCGGCCATAACACTCCTCGGGGAGACGAGAGGTGTTAATCCGGATCCGGGATCTGCAGCGGAGGTAATCCGGGTTATGAACGACCTCTATGGATGGGATATAGGTGTGGAAAAGCTTGAAGAAGAGGCAGAGAGGTTTGAGGCTGAGATGCACAGACTCGCCCAGCAGATGAAAGAGCAGGAAAAAACGGAAAGAAAGGAATTTCCCATGTACGGGTGATCACAATGAAGTGTATCGCAATCACGGGCATCTCCAGAAAAGTATGCGAGGATGTAATGGAAAATCAGGTGAAAACGATAGAGATAAGGAGTGCACACAACATAGCCTCTCTTCTCGGAGCAGACGTGGGGAGCTGTATATTCATAACCCATGTGAGACATGCGGATCTTGGCAGAGGTGTTCTTGGTATAATATCCCTTCTGAAGGCCAGAGAGGTGATCTCACATACCATGATTTTTGGAAGGGATCACATATTCGAGGAACAGGAGATGACGGTCGTCAGGATCCAGGTTTCGTCTGTGGGTATAGGGAGAGTAAGAAGTGTGAGGGGTGGGAAGATAACAGAGCCCACAGTTGTCGATGTCGATGAGGTTGTGCACTACTCTGCCAGGTGAACATCTATTCTTTTACATTATGAAATTTAAAATAAATGATCGAAAGACGTGTGTTATCCGGTATATAGCCATAATGTTTTTTAAGAGCTTTTTTCAGTTCTTTGAGACTTTTAAACCCGTCAACTCTTGCATCCCGATCGTTTAACTCAGACATTTTTTTGGATCTAACTTCAAGTATCTTTGCAATTCCCACGTAACTCTCTCCCGCATAAACATCGACCAGGTCTCCGGGTCTGAGTCTGGTCTTAAGTCTTATGGTTGATCTCTTCTCCCCATTGACCAGAAGTTCGAGATACTCCGAATCAAAATTAAGCCTTTTCCTCGACATAGTGATCAAGCATCTTTTTTACAGCCTCTCTGAATTCATAAATCGTTTCGTATTCAGTCCTGTGGAACAACCTTGCGGAGATATCCCAGCTTTTTCCCTGAAGAACTCTGGCAATAAGGGCTCTTTCGAGTCTCTCACTCAGAGCCAGTCTTTTTTTATTCCCGCTCATGAAATGAGCCTTCAGCAGTTGTCTGATGACATCACACGACCCCTCATAGGAGAGAATTCCTCTCGTGTAGGCCTTTGCCCTTCCGATCTGGTCTTCATTCAGGTCGGGGGAGTATCTGAAGTCAAAATCACCGGATAACAGACCCAAAGCTATGGAGGGGTTCAGGGAATAGTATGTATCGTAAAGGGATTCAAACAGACGATTTTTAAACTCCAGATTCAATCTGAACAATCTGTCTCTAATCTCCTCCTTCAATGGTTTGACCACTATCACGCTGTATTCTCCGGATGTGGCGTTTCTAACGGGACTTATATGTACAGGAATGTATCCGTTCCTGAGCCAGAAATTGAGCAGATCTCTGCTAACTCCAAATCCTGCTCCTATCCAGCTATAGTCATCTGAGAGCTCCTCTTCTAGTTTTTTCAGGGCATACGACCCGAATCCTCTTCCTGCGAGATCGGGATTTACCGCTATTCTCACAACCCGCACACCCTCCTCCCTCGCAAGGAAATCGTGGGATGGGAAGTACTTGAGGACGGTTGATGGAATAAGCTGTCCATGTGGAATTTTTCCCTCTGAAATAGATTTAATGTGCTTTTCATTCAACCCTCCCTCAGCTGTCAGGTGTACTGCGCTGATGACCTTTCCTCTGTACTCGATGGTTCTGGCAAAGTGCAGGGGAGCATCTCCCAGCAATAGAAGATCATCGGGTCTGTTTCTGTAATGAGCAGAAACGTAAGTGCCGACGAACTGGACAAGCCGTCTTTCATCATCTCCGAACAGTTTATCCCGATCGACCTTAACATAATCTGTTTTTTCAGGTGTCAAATTGGTTATCTCATCTTCAGAGAGTTCTGC
>WAJW01000167.1 GCA_015523685.1 Archaeoglobaceae archaeon | reverse complement strand
TTTTTAGTTGGTTTTTTCCCCTGTGGAGGGGGTTTTTGTAATGTCTCTTTTGATGGGGAGATTTGCTGATCGTTTTTTGATGATTTGAAGGTGTGGGAAAAGAGATTGGGTTGGATGTGGTGTAAGCAGCCTATAAAAAACTGAATAAAACTGAAAAGCAAGAATTCTCAAATCAATAGAAAAGCTTAAAGACCCATTCTCACCTGATATAAAAAATAAGAGATGATATTTAGAGCAGAATCATTTTGATGAAAAAACCATCCGAGCTTTAAAGATTGACCGGAGAGGAAGGATTTACGAGAGAATTCAGTGAAATAAAACGCACCTTGTCCTGACATTGATCCAGATAATGCTCCTCTGGTTAGGCCTTTTGGTAACTGAAGTTACGAATCTCAGGAAATTTGTCAAAGGTGGATTTAAACTCAGCGTTTCCAAGGATTTTTCCACATATATCCTCTGGTTTGCGGTTCTTGGCCTGATATTTGATAGATTTCAGATTCCCTGGGTTGTTCTGGTTATCGTATCAGTTATTTTTTTGTCCGGTTTACTTTATTTTGCTTTAATGCAGTGGAGGTATTCAGGGCTACTGAGCATGTTATCCATTCCCATAAATTTGTATCCTGTTAAGGTGGGTATTAGACTATTTACGTTTTCAACAGGAGTAGTTCTACTGGCGTATGGCCATGCAGATAGTGTTTATATGGGATTTTCGGCCCTATCACTGCTCATCCTCCTGATTGTCCTGTGGTATTCGGCAATGGAAATGGAGAAACTCATAAGAAGTTACTGAAATTTAACATCCCTTAGATTTTGATGCACAATACATAACAGTTCATCAGTTCCCTATTGAATTAAAGAGAGGCCCGGAATCATTGAAATCCGAACCTCTCTCAGAAACGCCGCCGACAGGATTCGAACCTGTGACCACGTGGTTAACAGCCACGCGCTCTACCAGCTGAGCTACGGCGGCACGGTGCAGTGATGTCTGAACAGCTTCGGATACAAATATTTTACCCTCAGTGAAACATCAATCTTTCAAAGGTGAGGGTCTCATCCGTTTTAAATTGACCGATGTACTGCCATATAACTGAATTCTTTTTATTTTAATTCTGGAAGGGCAAAGGATTAATATTCCGTTCAACAACAGATTTTTCAATGATCGTTGGACACTACATAAAATTGAGTGAAGTAATGAAATCGGGGCTGGGCAGAATCGTGGAAACCGGAGCAGATTATCCGGAGATAAATCTGAATGTGTCATGGAAAGAAAAAGATGAGAAGTTTCTGATTGATGAAACATCGGTTTTTGATCATCCCCCCGTTATTCATGCCCCCGAACTTGAAATTTCCAGTGCCTTCGAGGAGATCAGAGATTCGATAATCGATGTCATCTCAAAGGCCATTAAGTTAACGTACAGACTCGGAGGAGATAAAATAGTCATACATCCTGTCATCTCCCGATTTCACGAACTTGATCGGGACACAGAATCATCTCTCAAAAAAGAGGCAATTGAGACCATAGTGAGATATGGAAATGACATGGGAGTCAGAATATGCCTTGAGAACACTGCAGAGAGCCCGGAATTCATGAACCAGATAGTGAGGATGGTTGAAGGAGCGATGTTCTGTTTGGATGTGGGACACGCCAATCTCATGTCGGATGGAAACCGGGCCCTGAGATTTCTTGAATTGCTTCACGACAGACTTGGCAACGTTCATCTCAGTGATAATCTCGGAGGTTACAGTCATTTCTGGGATCTTCATCTCCCCATAGGTGCGGGAAACATAGATTTTGAAACCATAATCAGATATCTGGCCGGGTTTTATGATGAGACACTGACACTTGAGGTATTCTCTGAGGATTTTCAGAAGATCAGTGTGGAAAAGATCAGAAAAATTATTGAGAGGGTGAACGGGAAAAAATGAAGATAGGCAAAGAAACGCTCAGATTCATTCTTCAGATAAGCAGGGAAACGTATCCAGATGAATTTGCAGCTCTGCTTAGGGAAAAAGACGGGGTGGTAAACGAACTCGTTTTCCTCCCATCTCATTATGGAGAGCGAAGTGTTTTTATGTATCTCCACATGCTCCCCATAGACTTCAGTATCGTCGGTACTGTACACAGCCATCCATCCTCCAGTCCGGATCCATCTCCTCAGGACCTTGCGTTCTTCTCAAGTGTGGGCAAGTTTCATATCATCACCTACTATCCCTACTCTCAGGAAAACTGGGTTTGCTACAACAGGTATGGGGAGAGAATAGAGGCTGAGATTGTTGAGGACCCGGAGGATTGATCATGAAGAGGGTAATGGCAACTGGCACATTCGACATACTGCATCCCGGACATGCTGAATTTCTCAGGAAGGCGAAGGAGCTTGGAGATGAGCTCGTTGTTGTGGTTGCAAGGGACAGAAATGTAAAACATAAACCCAGGCCGGTGATTCCTGAAAAACAGAGGCTTGAGATGGTGAAAGCGTTGAGGTGGGTGGATCTGGCGGTTCTGGGTGATGAGGAAGATATGTTCAGACCGGTTATGGAATTGAAACCCGATATAATCGCTCTCGGTTATGACCAGCATTTCGATGAGAAAAAACTGAAGGAAGAGCTCGTCAGAAGGGGAATTAACTCGGAGGTAGTGAGAATCAGATACCGTAAGGACTGTGATCTCTGCAGTACCGCAAGAATCGTCAGGAAAATTCTTGAAAAGGCGGACGATCTCTACAGGGAATTTGAAATGGCTGGAAAATAAATTGTACGTCTGGTGAATTGATTACTAAAATTTAAATATTATTTCCTTTGTTAAGCGGGTGGGAGATTAAAATGGATGAGCTGTTGATGATTCCCGGCCCTGTCCCTCTTCATCCGAGGGTAATGAATGCAATGGCAAAGCAGATGATAAATCACAGAGGTGACGAATTCGGCAGGATAATGGATTATTGCGTTGAAAGGCTGAAGGAGATTTTTGCAACGGAAAATGATGTTTTGATAATCTCCGGATCGGGAACCGCTGGTATGGAAGCGGCGATCAGTAATTTTGTGAGCGGTAAGCTGGTGTGCATTCAGAACGGCAAGTTCGGTGAGAGGTTTGTGAAAATAGGGAAGAGGTACTGTGAGTCGGTGGTGGAGCTAAAATTTGAGTGGGGCACTTCAATAGATCTGGAAAAGGTGGAGATGGCTCTCTCAGAAGGAGCAGAGGCAGTTACCATGGTGCACAATGAGACATCCACGGGAATACTGAATCCAGCCAGAGAGGTTGCTAAACTCGCAGAAAAATACGATGCCCTATTTATCCTCGACGCAATAACATCGGCTGGTGGCGATGAGGTGAGGGTGGACGACTGGGGTGTCGACGTGGCCGTTGTGGGCTCTCAGAAGTGTCTTGGAGCTCCACCGGGCATTTCGGCAGTAGCTGTGAGCGAGAGGGCCTGGAGCAGACTGACGGGAAAAGCTCCATACTATCTTGATCTTGAAAGTTACAGGAATAGTCTTGAAAAAACCCCATCTCAGACACCGTATACTCCCGCACTGCCCCTCTTCTTCGCTCTGTATGAGGCACTTAAAATAATCGAAGAGGAAACGATGGAAAAGAGAATAAAAAGGCACAGAATGCTGTCAGAAGGATGCAGAAAGGCCATGACCGCAATGGGGCTTGAATTATTTCCGGAGCTCAATGATCACAGCAGGTATTCGAATACCGTTACTGCCATAAAAATGCCTGAAGGCATAACAGATGACCAGCTGAGGGGAACTGTAAAGAAGGAGTTCGGTGTTATAATTGCAGGGGGGCAGGATATCCTTAAGGGCAGGATATTCCGCATAGGAAACATGGGCAATGTTGGTGTTAAAGAGATGATAACGACCATTTCAGCAGTTGAATCTGTCCTTTACAGGTTTGGAGTTGTGAAGGAGATGGGGAGGGGAATGGAATCCGCTATGGAGGTTTACGGTGGCTAAGCCAAAATTTGGTGTTGTGGATACAACCTTCTCCAGGATAAATCTCGGTGATATTGCTCTGGATGAGCTCAGGAAATTCGGTTTCAGGGCAATAAGGATTACCGTTCCCGGTATCAAGGATCTTCCTGTCTCTGCAAAAAAGCTCATAGAGGAGGAAGGATGCGATATTGTTATAACCCTCGGGTGGGTTGGAGGAACTCAGAAGGACCTTTTAAGCTATCTTGTTCTCAGTGTAGGACTTGTTATGGTTCAGCTGATGACCAACAGACATGTTATCGATGTTACCGTTCATGAGGATGAGGCGGAGAGCGATAAGGAGCTAATGAAACTTGCTGAAAACAGGGTTCGTGAGCATGTTGAGAATGCGGTTAAGCTCATGACCTATCCGAAACAGTTAATAAGGGAAGCGGGCACTGGTCAGAGACAGGGGTCTGAGGATGCTGGCCCCCTGATGAGGTGATGTTGATGGTTAAACTCGGCTTTGTTGTGGCGGAATTCAATAGAGATATAACCTATCAGATGGAAATTCTCGGGAAAGAGCATGCCGAATTTCTCGGTGCTGAGGTTGTGAGAACCCTTAAAGTTCCGGGAGTTTTTGATATTCCAATAGCGGTAAAGAAAATGCTCGAAGATGGTGGTATTGATGCTGTCGTGACCATAGGTGCAGTCATAGAAGGTGCAACGGAACATGACGAGGTTGTTGCACAGCATGCGGCCAGGAAGATCATGGATCTGAGCATTGAGTATGGGGTCCCCGTCACACTTGGAATTTCAGGGCCCGGAATGGGGAGACTTGAGGCACATGCAAGGGTGGATTATGCGAAAAGGGCTGTGGAGGCAGCAGTAAAGCTTGTCAAGAGGCTGAAGGGATGATCTCTGAAAGATTGTCCAGAGTAGAAGAATCTGCAACCCTGAGAATAACCGATCTTGCCTCTAAACTGAGAAGAGAGGGAAAGGATGTCATAAGCCTGAGTGTAGGAGAACCTGATTTCCCAACTCCTGAGCATATAGTTGAGGCGGGTTACAAGGCCATGGCGAACGGCCTTACACACTACACACCCAGCAAGGGTATTCCAGAGCTGAGAGAGGCAATAGCGAGGAAATTTGAAAGGGAGAATAATGTATCCTATGATCCGGATCAGATAATCGTCACACCGGGAGCAAAGCACGCAATATTTGAGGCGGTCTTTTCTCTTATCGAAGAAGGTGATGAGGTAATTCTTTTTGAGCCGGCATGGGTTACCTATGAGGCATGCGTAAAGCTTTCAGGTGGAAGAGTGGTCTGGTTTAATCTGGGGAAGGGTCTTGAGATTGACGGCATTCAGGAAGTGATAACTCGGAAAACAAAGATGATCATTGTAAATTCACCCAACAATCCACTTGGAGCTGTTTTTGATCATGAGTTCATGAGAACGATAAGGGATGTAGCTGTGGATCATGATCTTTATGTAATTTCTGATGAGATTTACGAAAAAATAATATACGGAGGAGAGCACATCAGTCCTGCCTCCATGGATGAGATGTGGGACAGAACAATAACTGTAAATGGATTTTCAAAGGCATATGCCATGACCGGGTGGAGGCTGGGGTATGCGGCATCCTCAGACGAGATTATTTCCGCAATGCTCAAGGTTCAGCAGCATACAGTAAGCTGTGCTCCATCTTTTGTTCAGTATGCAGGAGTTTCAGCCCTTGAAAGCTCCCAGAAATGCGTGGAGGACATGGTTAGAGAGTTCAGAGAGAGAAGGGATCTTGTTGTTTCCGGTCTTGAGGAGCTTGGCATTGAATGCATGCCGGCAGAGGGAGCCTTTTATGTTTTTGCAGATGTTGGAAGGTATGGCAGTGGTATGGAGGTTTCTGAAAGGCTGTTAACCAGAGCTTACGTTGCAGTCACTCCGGGAGATGCTTTCGGTAAGAGCTGGGGAGATTGGGTGAGAATTTCATATGCGACATCGAAAGAAAATCTCAGAAAAGCCCTGAAAAGAATGAGGGAGGTTCTGAACTGACCCATTTTGGATATCTTGGCGGAATCCTCGCACTCGTCGGGATATATCTGGTTCATATAATATCAAAAATGAAGGATGAGGAAAAGGACAGATTCAACCTTTACTGGAAGGAAACCATCTACCTTGTGATACTCGCAATGCTCGTCTTCCTTCTCTGGTCTTTCATACATGTGATTGAATCCGTGGCGGAGACGACAGCTGTATACTACTATCTGGAGTATTACCTGATCCCCTTGTTTTTCGTCGCCTTTCTCATTTATTTCATATACATATTTGCAAAAATTGACAGGAGTATGTTCTTCAATATTGAGGTATCGGAAAAGACCGTGGTAACTCTTGTAACAATTACAACATACTGGATCTTTTCTCTAAGGCTGAATGAGAATTTTCCCGGTCTTTCGAATATGATTTTCAGGATCATGGTGCTCATTTATGGTATAACCTTCATCATACTTATCTACCTGATCTACCGAACAATAAATGAATACATACCGAGGGTGAAGGGTGGTATAATTGTGATTCCCCTGAACCTTGTTGACATTCTCAATGGGTTTATTCTTGCCATAAGCCTTTACGGATTTGGGATCGTCAATCTGTACTTCGGATATCCCGGAAGCTACAAATTTCTTGAAACTGCATCACTTCTTACATTTGCTTACTACGGGAATAATTATTTAAAGGAATTGACAAAGGGGTTAGGGGAGTTGAGGTAGTTGTGCAGTAATATGCTCCTTAAAGGAGAACCCGGAGCTGGCAAGACAAGGCTCATACTCCACATAACCCGGAAATGCGACAAGATCGTGTGGGTTTCAACTTTGAAATCGGCTGAAAAGGTGAGATCCGAGTTCCCCAAGGGGGCAAATCTCTTTGTGGTGGATGCACATACATGGGAGAGAAGAAGCGTTCATACACCAAAGGACATAATAGTTCAGAATCCCATAAATCTCAATGAGGTGAGCCTTGCCATAAACAAAACTCTGGGGGCTGTGGGGAAAAAGTACTGCTTTATCCTTGATTCCATTTCTGGACTTCTGCTCTATCACAAGCCCCAGAACATAATTCATTTCCTCAGGGGGGTGATGGTCAGGCTGGACGATGACGATGCTTCAGGAATATTCACACTCACAAAAAACGCCCATGAAAAGGAGGTGGAGGTTTCCATAACAATGCTCTTCGATAACGTTCTTGAAGTTGAAAATGAGTTCTCGGAGAAAGGTGTTCGGAGAATAATGAAGGTAATCAAGGCCTCAAAGTACATAGAACACGATATGGTGGAGTTCTCCATAGAAAGGGACGGTATAAAGTTCCCCAATGAAATAGACGATGAGTTAATTGATCTCCTGGAAATAGGATAAAATGGCTCTTGACCTATTTCTTGCATTTCTGGCTGGAGTTATCTCGGTAGCATCTCCATGCGTGGTTCTGGTTCTTCCATCCGTTTTTGCAGGCTCCGTTGGTGGGCTGGGCAAAGGGCTCGTTGTTGTTGCGGGAATGGTGGTCTCTTTCACCTCGCTCGGACTCCTCTCCGGGGCAATAGGGGCTGAACTGCAGTGGACTGGTCTCTTCCTCACATATGTGGCATACGGCATTATAATCTTTTTTGGAATAGTTCTCATTTCGAAGAGAGTTAATGCAGGATTCTCCACCGCGATGAGCAGGATAATCCCGCAGTACTCACCCGCTTCCACGTATACCGGTAGATTTTTGCTGGGAATGTCTCTTGGCATCATATGGATACCGTGCACCGGCCCTGTGCTCGGCTCAATTCTCGCATATATTGTTCAGAAAGGAGACATGATCCATGGTGGCTTGCTTCTTTTCGTTTATTCCATAGGTCTCGCTCTCTCAATGGGTGTTGTTCTGTTCGCAGGAAGAAGGCTGGGATCGATGGCAGGGATTGCAAGATACGGAGATCGATTGAGGATTATTGCGGGATGGGTTTTGATCGCTATAGGAGTTATTTACATAACGGGACTTTACACCAGAATTCAATCATTTCTTTTTATTGTTTTTCCGGAGCCACCGCTGTAGAAACGTGTGTTAAATCTGTTTATAGCATTTTCATTTCATCGACAAGAATTTTGATTTCCTCTATCTTCTCCGATATATCCTTTATATCGTCATCCACCTGATTTTTTAGCTCTTCAAATCTCTCCGTCACTATGGCCCCCTGGGGGGAAGGCCTTATCAATCCCGCCTGCTCAAGAATTCTGAGAGAATATCTGACTTTATGATTTGGCAGTTTTAACAATTCTGAGAGCTTGAAAATTCCTATCGGCTGATTTTCTTTAACAGCCTTCAATACAAGAAGGTGCCTGAATGTCATATCTATCTCAGATTTCATTCTTTCAAGCATCAATCAGCCCATTATTTTTTATACATATATAAATGTTATCTAAGGATTTTCGCCTTTAAGGATTACAGAAACCCATCTATTTCATAACTCTGCCGGTTTTCATATACCAGAGATACAGATCAAGTTCTCCAAGTGAAAGGCCAGTCTGTCCGGATATATCTTCCAGTATTCTCTCGATCTCAAGGTATCTCTTCCTCGTAAGAGATCTGAATCTCTCTATTATTCCATTTTCAACAAGGAGATTTATGATGTGTCTGTCAAGGATGGCAACATCCTCAAATCCCACATTTCTCAGGAAATGACTTGCCTCCTTGTAACCGAGACCCCTTATATTTTTGACAAGCCATTCCCTTGCAACCTTACCCGATCTGAATCCGGATATTATTTCCTTTATGTTTCTGAATTTCCTTGCATTGCAGATATATTCTGCACGAACTGAGTGAAATCTGTGTCCCTCTCTCTTCAATATCTCTGCCAGTTTCTCTCTGTCGGAATTCAGAAACATCTCTCCATGCTTTCTCTGTATCCGTATCCCGAGTTCAGCCGATGAATTTGCAGTAAGGATACAGAAACACAGCTCAGAAAACCAGTCTTCATCTCCCCGCTCTCTGAACGATCTGAACTCTTCCATTCTTCGATCAATTATTGCTTTTATATCTGTTTTTTTCATTCTCTCAATTTTTTCGACAAGTCTGTCCATTGGAAAAATACAAGGATGGTGACACATCTTTAATCTTTTGGATGAGATTCAGGAACAAAAGGGATGTTAGAAATCATATCTGGAGGGTTATGGAAGAGAGGAACATGACGAAGTTTCCATCCCGTGGGAGAATCCCGAATTTTAGGGGATCAGAAAGGGCATGTGAGAGGTTGAGGGAAATAGAAGCATTCTGGAAGGCTGAGATGGTTTTTTCCGCACCTGATTCAGTCCTGAGGAAAGGGAGGGAAATCTGTCTGGAAGAGGGAAAGTCACTCCTTGTTGCTAAACCTCACATGAAAGGCTTTCTACTCCTGAGAGATGCGGATCCACAAAAGGCTTCAACGATTACGGGAATGCTCAGGTATGGAGCTGAAGTGAGGCCACCATCCATCGGAAAGAAGGTGAACATGTTTCTTCAGGGATGTGTTGCAGTCGATCTTAAGGGAAACAGGATCGGAAAAGGTACCGGATATGGGGACAGAGAATACACAATTCTCGAGAAAGCGGGTGCGATGGCTGAAAACTGCCCTGTGGTTGTTATTGCACATGATATTCAAATATTTGATGATCTGGAGTATCTGATGGATGATCGGGATGTGCCTGCTGACATAATTCTGACCCCAACGAGAGTAATAGATGTAAGGAGATGACAAGTAAAAAGTTATTTAAATCACGTGATATCTTCAGATGCTGGTGGTATGGTGTATTCGGAGAAACTGGGAAAACTTCCTCCTTATCTCTTTGCCGAGCTCGACAGACTCAAGGAAGAGAAGATAAAGGATGGTGTGGATATAATCGATTTTGGTGTTGGAGACCCGGATCTACCCACGCCACGTCACATAATTGAAAAGCTCTGTTCCTCGGCAAAGAAACCTGAAAATCACAGATATCCCTCCTATGAAGGGTTGTTATCTTTCAGAGAGGCGGTTGCAGAGTGGTACAGAGAGAGAAAGGGCATAGACCTGGACCCTGAAAGGGAAGTCATAGCACTTATAGGTTCAAAGGAGGGAATTGCCCATCTCCCCCTTGCATTTCTAAACAACGGCGATCTAACCCTTGTGCCGGATCCCGGTTATCCTGTGTATTTCATAGGGACCATCCTTGCAGGGGGAAACCCTCACTTCGTACCTCTCAGGGAGGAAAATGGTTTCCTTCCTGACTTCTCAGAGATAGAGAGAGATGTGGCAAAAAAGGCAAAAATTCTATATCTGAATTATCCGAATAATCCCACCTCCGCCGTTGCTGACAGGGACTTCTACAGATCCGCTGTGGATTTTGCACTGGAGAATGATCTCATAATTGCACATGATTTCGCCTATTCAGAGATAGTTTTCGAT